>DAOQVZ010000090.1:0-10437 GCA_035341815.1 bacterium | reverse complement strand
CTGTCAAGGCTTTGCAGGTGTTTGCCGTATGTTTTGTTTCCCAATCGGTCCTTCCCATTCTCTACCTTTTGATTGCATATAAAATCAAGTTTATACCGGATGTGCACCTTTTCAGAAAGGAAGACAGGAACAAGGTATTTCCTGCTATTGCGCTTTTTTACCTTGCGGGACTGCTTGTCCTCTACAAAATTTCGGCTCCCGTAATAATAACGGGTTTAGTTTTTTCTTCCACGGCTCTGCTGCTTATAATATGGTGGGTCAATTTTTTCTACAAGATAAGCATACATATGTCGGGTTTCGCAGGAATGCTTACGGGCATGTTTTTTGTATTCGGCTTTCAATCCATTCCTCTTGTTCCTCTGCTGCCCATGTCCTGCTGGGTGCGCTACAGAAGCAAGGCCCACAATTTTTCTGAACTTGCCATGGGGGCGATAGTTGGTGCGTCTGTGACCTACCTGATACTGCAGTTTCTCTTTACCGGTTAGAATGGTTTTCTTTTGAAAATAAATAACATGAGAAATTCTGCGGCCATCAGTATGGCAGTATAAAGCGCCAATTTGAGCTTGAAGTTTTCCCCTTCGAGTTTTCCATGCCAGAAAACAACTACCAGTGTCATGTTGACTGCTGCGTATGTAAATATTAATCCCATGAAGCTCAAGGATAGCCAGACGTAAAAGAAAAAAGAAAAATTGAAGATGAGTTTCATGAAGAAGAGCATTATTATCACAAGCATAAGAATCAAAAGGTTTCGCGAAGAAAAATAGGTTTTGGCAAAAAATGTATTTTCTCTCAGGGAGTAATTGATAAGTCCGAATGAAAATATTCCCAATGAACATCCCCCCAGCAAGCCGAAAAGAAATCTCATGTTATTTCCCGTATCTGCCATTCCCCTTAATGAAAGAAAACTTTCTGCGGCAAAAACAAAAAAAAAGATTGCTGAAAAGAGAGAGGTTTTTTTACTGAAATGGAGAAATTTTTTTCTTGCCGACATAATCCATAGGAAAAGGAAAGAGGTGAGAAATCCAATATATATACCCGTGCATCTCGCACACAGGGGAAGGAGCTTTCCCCAGATTATGAAACATCTTTCGGGTTGCTGGTGGCAAACGTACGAAGTAATACGGTATATAAGGCTATTTGGCTCCATTATAGGTGGACCGTCTCATGTAAGACCTGTTTTTAACCGCTTTCCTTTTTTTCTGAAAATAGTTGCATATTCTCAATATGCTCGCATAAATAAGGAAAAGAAAGGCTTTTATTCTTGAGTCCAGAGACGGATTCCCCAATTCCTTCACATAATTTTTTCTCAGCATTCTTATCCGTTTTTTTAAACCGGCTGAAGGCGCATGGATTTCTACTGCGAGAAGAGCGGGGAATATCTTGCGGCACCATGACGCAAAAAGAGCGGCTCTCTTTCTTATAATTTCATTGCTGCTGTTTCTGCTGTTTATGTAGCCTTTAAGATTTACCTCGAATGTCCTTGAAAAGGACGGCCCGTTCTGCTCGTAAAGCATGGTTTGTGTGAGATTTACGTATTTTATTACGTCTTCATCTTTTATATTTGTATGCCTGTGCATAATGGAATATAGGTGATGCTTGTTCCACCTGAAATTCTCTGTATAGAGCTTGCCTTCTTTTTTAAGCTTTTCCCACAACCTTGTTTCGGGACACGGCATAAGGCTTGAAATCTGGGTATACGTGGGATTCATTTGCACAAAGTGCGAAATGTCTTCCATTATGTTGTCTTCTGTCTGGAAATCCCATCCTATAATAAATGAACCGACTGTCTGTATGCCTGCTTCCATGAGGTCTTTGAAAGTTTCTTTTATGTCCCTGCCCTGTCTTTTAGGAAGAGTCGAGAATTTCGATTCCACGCCTATCCATATTGCCGATACTCCCATTTCTACGAGTTCTTCGATGCTGTACTGGGAAATGCTTCTTATGCTTCCGAATCCCGCCCAGCTTACCTTCTCGGGGGGAATATCCCTGTCTTTCTTTATGAGAGAACCGAATTCCCTGACGTAGTCGGCATCCGCAAAAAAGTCTTCGTCGTATATCCATACAAACGTGCTTCCTTCCAGAAGCTTTCCCTTGACAATTTTCCACAGGGCCCCGGGATTTACAATGCGCACCTTCTTGTAGTCGTAAAAGGCCGAGGTGCAGCAGAATTCGCAGGCACCCCTGCATCCGAGGGCTGATACGGCATTGTCAAAGACAATTTTTTCTCCCATTGTATATATGTACGACTTTGGAAAATCCTGTTTTATTTCTCCGTCAATCGGTTCGCCGAGAATTTCCCTGACAAATCTTATTCCTTCCCCGTGGCATATGTAATCAGCCATGGAAATAAGTTCCTTTTCTTCCTGGAACTCTTCCTTGAGACAGGTGACTCCGTAACCTCCGAGTATTATTTTTGTTTCAGGGGAGAGTTCTTTTATTGCCTTGCACATCTTGTAAGTGGAATCAAAAAATATGGTGTTAAAATTAATGCCTATATAATCGTATCCTTTTTTAACTTCACTGACAAAGTCGTCGAATGAGGGATATTCAAGGGCGACTGACGGTATTGAAACGTTCTGGGCGAGAAGATAGACAGGCATGGCCGGATAATAGCTTTTCAGGGTGAAGAATTCCTGTCCCTTTGTAAGCCGGCTGGTGTAAAGGTCCATGCTGTCTGTATTGTCAATCTGCGGATAAGGGCCGCAAGCCATGGAAAAAAGTATTTTTTTCATATTGGTAATAATATAATAAAATCTTCATGAAATCAAGTTTTTCCTATCTATCTGCACTTTTGATTGATGTCTTTAGATTTGACTGCCAGAGAGGTTTCCTGTAGAATTATTCTGCAATGGAAAAGAAAAAAATAGGAGTTCCCAGAAGTCTCTTGTACTACAAATATTTTGCTTTCTGGAAAAAGTTTTTTGAAGAACTCGGGTTTGAAGTAATTGTCAGCGATGAAACCAGCAGCGATATACTTAAGGAAGGGAATAAATACGCAATAGATGAAATCTGCATTCCCCTGAAGCTTTATTACGGCCATATAATAAATGTTGTAAATAAAAAACCGGATTATCTGTTTATTCCCAGGTATGTGTCCCTTTCTCCCGGTACGTATATGTGCCCCAAGTTCCTGGGTTTGCCCGACCTTATCAGGGGTACCGTAAGCAACCTGCCGGATGTCATAGAGATGTGCGTGGACTCAAGGAAAAAAACGAAGTTTTATTCCGCCTGCGAAACAGGAAGGGCGCTTAATAAATCTTTCATGCAGGTAAAGAATGCTTACCGCTGTGCTGTAGAGAGCTACAGGTGTTTTTGCGATGTCATGGAAAAGGGCTTTTCCTTTACGGAATCTGTCGATATTGCAGATAAAAAGCCCGACAATCTCCTGAAGAAGGAATATCCCGATACGGAAGTTTCAATAGCTGTAATAGGCCACAGCTATAATGTGCATGACTCTTTTATCAATATGGATTTGCTGAACAAGCTGGAAAAGATGAACGTCAGGCCTGTTGTGCTCGAAAACCTTCCTTCTGAAATATTCAAGGGAGAAACTCGAATAAACAAATCCCTCAAAAACTACTGGGGAAATGAAGAAGAGATCCTGTCGGCTCTCAATTACTTATTTGGCAAAAAGTCTGTAGACGGCATTATCTTTTTGTGCAGTTTCTGCTGCGGGCCTGATTCTCTTGTAGATGAAATTACAACGAGAAATGCAAAACTTACCGGTATTCCGTATACCTGCGTGGTTATGGATGAACATTCGGGGCAGACCGGATTGATAACCCGTATCGAGTCTTTTGTGGATATGGTGGCTTTCAAAAAGAGAAAAGGAGGTATCAGGCAATGCTTGTAGCTTTTCCGCATATGGGAAACGGATGGCCTGCATTTAAAGCCCTTTGTGAAGGTATGGGCGCCCGGGTTTACGTTCCCCTCGAAAATAACGTAAGGCAGCTGGAAAAGGGTCTCAGAAACTCTCCAGAATGGGTATGTTTCCCTTTTAAAATGACTCTTTCCAACATGATTGAATCCCTTGATGCGGGGGTAAAAACTCTCGTTATGGCTACAGACTGCGGGCCCTGCAGGTTCGGATTTTATTACGCCGTGCAGGAACGCATTCTCAGGGATATGGGATATGAATTCGAGATGAAGTACCTGCCGCAGGGAGACCTTCTTACGTTTGAGTGGGTCGATTTTCTTAAATCCATATGCGAGGACAGGAAACTTGAATCATGGATAAGTATTTCCCGCACCGTGAAAATTTTTCTCATGAAACTCTACCTTGTCAGGCTTGCGGAAGATTGCGAGGGACTTACAAGATGTTATGAAAGGACTAAAGGAGACACAGGCAGGGCGTTGAAAAAAAGCATAAAACTCATAGACGAAGCTTCTGCTTTTTCAGAACTGAAAAGATTGAAGATGTATATACCTGAAATTTTTTCGGACATTGAAAGAAATGACAGGGAAGATGTGGTTACCGTTAAAATGACGGGGGAAAACTTTGTTGCGGTTGACGATTTTTCAAACCACAATATCAAAAAAAAACTGGGTGAACTCGGTTGCAGGGTGTATATGGGAACGGGCCTTTATGACTGGGTAAAACATAAGTTCCATCTCAATTTCCACAGAAAATACCTTGAATATTTAAATAAAAAACACAGGTCCGCAGGCGGTTTGCAGATGGATATCGGGGGCGAGGCGGTATGGGTTCTGGGAGATTATATCGATAGCAGCGAGGAAGAGAAATTCGACGGTTTTGTCCATATATATCCTTTTACCTGTATGCCTGAAATTACAGCCAAGGCTATTATAACAAAGTGGTACGGTGAAGGTATATTCGGGCTTCCTCCGTTTTTTTTCAGTTTTGACGAGCATTCCGGAGAAGCCGGACTGATAACCCGGCTTGAGGCTTACGTAGACTTGCTGAGAAGGCGGAAAAAGGAGAAAAATAACGTTGGATACGGAAAAAATAAATAAGCATGTGATTACGGAAAACCTGTACCTGGGCATTGACGTGGGAAGTGTCTCCACAAAATTTGCCGTTGTAAACCAGGATATGAAGCTTGTATACGCAACATGGGCGAGAACTCAGGGCTCTCCCATACAGTCCGTACAGAAGGGATTTTTCAATCTCAGGCAAGCCTTGGGCGGTAAGGAATCTTTTATAAAAGCTGTCGGGACAACGGGTTCGGCAAGATACCTGATAAAATCCCTTGTTAAAGCCGACCTTGCAAAAACCGAGATAATTTCCCATGCAATTGCCGCATCTTATTATAATCCGGGTGTCAGGACTATCCTTGAAATAGGCGGACAGGATAGTAAACTTATACTTATGAGGGACGGAATAATAACGGATTTTACCATGAACTCGATATGCGCCGCAGGCACAGGTTCTTTTCTCGACCACCAGGCACACAGGCTTGGGATTCCCATCGAGGAATTTGGGGATTATGCCTCGCGTTCAAATGTGGATGTCGCCATAGCAGGAAGATGTACCGTTTTTGCCGAATCCGACATGGTGCATAAGCAGCAGATGGGTCATTCAAAAGAGGATATTATCAACGGTCTTTGCGAAGCCCTTGTGAGAAATTATCTCAATAATCTCTGCAAGGGCAAGTCCCTGGAACCTCCCTTTGTATTCCAGGGAGGGGTGGCGGCAAACTCGGGAATAAAAAAAAGTTTTGAAAAGATTCTCGGGCACAGGGTCATTGTTTCCGAATATTTTCTGACCATGGGAGCTATCGGGGCCGCAATGCTTGCAAAAACATATGTCATGGAGAATAATCTGAAAACGCTCTTTTGCGGTTTTGACGTGAGCGATGCAAACTTTATTACCAGGGGTTTTAATTGTTCTGGATGTCCGAATAAGTGTGAAATTACGTGCGTGCAGAAAGATACCGGAGAACTTATTGCCCGGTGGGGAGATAGGTGCGGAAAATGGACGACTTGAAAATTACGCCTTTATTTATCATAAAAAAAACAGGGTTTGTTCTGAGAAAAAGGTTTTTCCTGAAAAGACGGTTAAGGTTTTCAGAACTGATTAATCTTTTTTCGGATAACCTGTGGAAGTTCATTCCCGCAAGAAAAGTAAAAGCGGTTTACTGTTTTCTTAACCGTCTTGTTGACAGAATTCTCTGGTTATAAAACGCAGTTTTTTAAAAGGAGGCACGATTATGGACAGGCTGAAAGTATTTTTCCTGATGGCAGTTTTATTTCTAAGCGGTTTTGCCAATGGAGCTGTAATATATGAACGTGTGAGCAATACAGGTAATCTTTCGGGACAGCCTGACGGCATTTTTCCAGGCGGCGACAGGGAAAACAGTTATGCATGGTGCATGGATTTTTTTCCCCAGGATGACGCAGACTACCTTTACGTGGGAAGCAACAGGAACCTCATGTATGTTTTTTTATTCGGTGCGGGAATGCCGGATGCCCAGATACAGGCTCTTTTCCAGGGAGATATTGCTTCTCCATCGGATTTAAGGGCGCGTATCTACCGTTACAAGCTTGATGGCAGTGCTGACTGGGAGGAAATCTATGTTTCGCCCGGAGAGCCGGGCGCTCCCAGGGACCTCGGGTACAGGGGCAGTATTTTATATTCGGGTGAAACAGGAACCGACACATCTCTTTACATGGTATCTACAACGTTGCCGTTTAATCCTTCCACGAGAATGCTGAAATTTCCTGCCGATTTTCAGCCGGGAGACAATCCTTCGGAGGTATTGAGACTGCTTGATCCTTTGGGGCAGGCTTACAGTCTCAGGGCAATCGCAACGCATGAAGACAGGCTTTACGTTTCATCACAGGAAAACAATATATATTTTTCAGGAAATCCTTTGCAGCAGCCGGCCGGCCTTCTTACTTCCACGGAAGGCTGGGATATTGCGGCAACTGATGCTGATTTCGGCAACGCATGGCAGAATTGGAGGTATTTTGTCTGGCAAATGGAAAGTTACAACGGGTACCTTTATGCTTTCCTTGGGAACATAGAGCCCGACCCTTTAAAAACCAATGCAGGATTTCTTGTTTTCAAGGGAAAATACCAGCCTGAAAGTCCTTTTGCCAATACCCATGGATGGGTCTGGCAGGAAATTGTGGGCAACAACGGCATTTATCCTGCGGGCCTGGGTAAACAATCCAACGGCGCCGTAACAGTCAAAATATTCAGAGAACATGTTTACGTGGGTACAATGACGGATACCCTTGGTCCTCTTTTCACTGAAGGGCCCTCGGGAATAATATCCGGAATCGGGGCAGGGCAGGTATACAGGTTTGACATAAATGACCGTTGGGAACTGGTAATTGGCGATACAAATGAGTTTTTTCCTCAGAGGCTTGGGAATTACGGAGCGGGATTTTTTAACAGGAGCCCTGCGCAGCTTTTTCTGCCGGCGCCATATAACACCGCTAATTTCTCTCTTAACCAGTATATATGGTGGATGGACGTATACAAGGGGAAGCTTTACTGTACAACGTTTGACCTCAGGTGTTTTTTGAAATATATCAATGACGAAACTCTCCAGGCATTCGGCATGAACGACCCTGAAGAGAGGCAGGATATACTTGATTTGATAGGACAGCTTGGAAGGGTTAATGACAATCCTCCCGGTTTTGACATGTATGTAACTTCAGACGGTTTGAACTGGTCTCCCGTTACAAGGGACGGTTTCGGGGATGAATATAACTACGGAGGCAGGACAATCAAGAGTACAGGCGCGGGCCTTTTTGTGGGTACTGCAAATCCCTTCTGGGGCTGCCAGGTATGGAGACTGGACGATGTTTCCGGAGGAGGCGGTAGTAATTGTTTCATCGCTACTGCTGCTTTTGGGACTCCCATGTCAGTTCAGGTCAATATACTCAGGGCATTCAGGGACAGGTACCTTCTGACGAATAAATTGGGCAGGTTTTTCATAAGGCATTACTATTCAAAGGGTCCTTTTTTTGCCGGCATTATTGAACGAAACGAGAACTTGAGGTCTGCTGCCAGGTTGCTTCTGTATCCCCTTATTGTTTTTGCATGGCTGCTTATGAAAGGAATTTTGATTCCTTTGTTCCTTTTTGCATGTATTATAACTACATCTCTGCTGTGCAAAAAAAATGTCTGGAAAAAAACTTGACAAAAAAAATAGAGGTTGTAAAATATATATAGAAAATTTGAAGTAAACTTGACAGATGCAATATAAAAGGTATAATTTATATAAAATATTTGCATTATTAATCCTCTGAACTTTGGTTTAATATAAATGTCAAAAGGAGGTGAACAAGCGAAAAGGGGCTTGGACCGGAGATAAAAATCAGGGGACGGCAGTAGCATGATGAATACGGCTATATCTGGTGAAACCGGGCATTTTGGCGGAACCAGATGGACATAGATAACTAAAGGAGATTTAAATGAGTAGATTTGCGAAATTTGTGGTTGCCATTGCAGTTGTTGCCATGGCAATCCCGGCATTTGCCGCAGTGGAGAATGTGAAAGTTGGAGCAGATTTGGAATTGAATATGATTTACCGCGATAACTTTGATTTTGACGTATTGGGTATGGATGCCACGAACTTTACATACATTGGCACAAGGGTCTACATGAGCGCTGACCTTACCGATAATGTAACGGCGATGGTCAGGCTGATAAACGAGAGAGATTTCGGAAACGATTATCTCAGGGAAGTAACAGGCAGTCTTCTCGTTGACCTTGCCTATGTAAAACTCGGTGACATCATGACACCCGGTCTTGACCTGACATTGGGAAGACAGGAAATCCAGATCGGCGAAGGCCTTGTTGTGGGCAGCAGGTACAGGGCTCTTGATTATGTGCTTGCCGATGTGGGAACGCTGGCTATTGACCTTGGGAAGCAGAAGGCATTCGATGCAATTAAGGTTGATTACGTGTTTCCTATGTCTGACCTGTCCATGACGGCATTCAAAGCCAAGATTCTTGAAACCTATGGATTTGCGGGCCTCGGACTTCCGGTCGGCGACCTCGACCTTTACGGTTTGGCTGTAAAGTATGATAACAGCATGCTTTGTTTAGAACCGTATTTTGTATATCTCAGAATGGACGATACCACGGAGATAGATTTGATGACACTGGGCGCAAGAGCTGGATTTGCTCCCATGGATAACCTCAAGCTGAAACTTGAGCTTGCCAAGCAGTTAGGCGATACCAGCCTTATGGGCGGAGTTGATTTTGAAGGATGGGCTGGTATTCTCGGCGGAAGCTTGACTTTGGGCGGAGAGGCAGAGCCTACGATTACCGCTTCTTACAGCTATTTCTCCGGACGGGATAGTGCAGATATTGACGCATGGATTCCTGTATTTCCGTCAAACGTATCTTCCAGGGTAGGTAAGATTGCTTATCCTACGCTTTTCCAGGCAGGAGAAGGTGTTGGAGCTCTTGGATTGACCGGTCTTCAGGTAATCAACGTAGGATTCGGGATTAAGCCGGTTGAGAAGATTGCTCTCGGCATTGACCTGTTCAATCTCAGGGCATTAGAGACAGGCGCAGACAAAGGGATAGGCAACGAAATCGACCTGAGCATGAAATACATGTACACGGAAGATGTGTGTTTCGGAGTCAATCTCGGCATGCTTCTTGTCGGCGATACGATTGATGATACCTATGGAGTCGATGCAGAAAATCCGTGGCAGGCAATTGTTTCTATGAATGTTGCTTTCTAAACGGATTGAAGCAGTTTGAAGTTGTTGAGAGAGGGGCGCATAAAACGCCCCTCTCTTCTTTTTACAGCCGCTTTGTTGGTGTGCCGGAGTTAGTTAATGAGGGCGGTCCTCTGTCTGCACCAAATCAGGATACGCATGATGTAAGCGCAGGCTGAAGCCTGCGGCTACCAGGTTAGTGGACTGGCTGCGACAACGATGAACGGAAGCATTTCAGGATGAAAAGCTTTAAGGGGGAGTTATTCCCATTCTATGGTGGCAGGGGGTTTTGACGTGATATCGTATACGACGCGGTTGACTCCCTTAACTTCGTTGACAATCCTGCACGAGATTTTACCTAATATTTTATGGGGCATCCTGTACCAGTCTGCGGTCATCCCGTCCGTGCTTTTAATCATCCTCAGCGCGACGACGTTTTCATAAGTTCTCTTGTCTCCCATTACACCCACGCTTTTAACCGGCAACAGCACGGCGAACGCCTGCCATATTTCTCCGTAAAGGCCGCAGGATTTTATTTCCTCCATTACGATACTGTCGGCGTTTCTCAATATCTCAAGCCTGTTTTTATCCACGCTGCCCACTATTCTAACAGCAAGTCCCGGGCCGGGGAACGGATGCCTGTTTACAAGTGTTTCAGGCAGCATCAGCTCCCGTCCTATCTGTCTTACCTCGTCCTTGAAAAGGAACCGGAAAGGTTCCACAAGGGAAAGTTTCAGTTTCTCGGGCAGTCCTCCCACGTTGTGATGCGTCTTGATTTTTGCTGACGGG
>DAOQVZ010000089.1:0-10546 GCA_035341815.1 bacterium | reverse complement strand
TCTCCCCCCGTATTAATTATTTCAATATTTCTTAGTTTTTCAAGAGCAATCCTTTCCTTCAGATTGCCCAGAACGTTTGTATTCCTGTCCACAGCATAAACTTTCCCTTTTTTTCCGGCCAGCCTGGCGGCAGGCATGACATAATTCCCTCCTCCGCAGCCAAAATCCAGTACAACGCTGCCTTTCCCAATACCCAGACTTGCCAGGAAAATCTCTCCGTCTATTTTAATCCAATCCAACATGTTTTTCTCTCTCTTAATTCTCAATGCAAAAAACATGGGGAAAACAATATCGCTCACACAACAGGGTATCAAGACGGCAAAAAAGAGGAATACCAGGATAACAAGGTAGGAAAGGAGGCTTATTCTGCTTCCGGCAGCCATAAGGATATGAAACAAGGAAGCCCACGTGCTCAACAAAACATGCCCCATGTGCGGAAACCTGGTTCCCGGTTTGAAATAAGCAATAGCAATACCGGCAAACGCAAGGGGATTCACCAGCCACCATTTTTCTATAAAACCTATATGGATGCTTCTTTCCGGCATGTCAAGCAAAAATTCTCCAAGATAAGGCACCAGTGAATCACTTATTGTAGCTATACCCACGGACCCTAAATAACCTATAAGAAAGAGGAGCCAGAAGTTGCATCCGCCCCTGAGGCATTTTCCGTTTATGCGCTTGCATTTATGCAACCTGAAAACAGATGCGGTAACGAGCGCGCTTAAAAAAACATGCATGGGATGAAAAAGATAAAACATTTTATAAGATAAATCTTTAGATGCCCCCTGGAAAATCATCATCACCGCAATCCCCATAAGCGCGCCTGCAAATGTGAATGGAGCATGGACCCTCAATTCTCTTAAAATTTGTTTGACCATAATTTTCATCATCCTGTGCTTATTGAAAAAAAGTAGAATTAACTCTCCGGCAGACGTATCAGAAATACATGTTTTCCGCCATAATGTAATCAAAATCTTTTGCAACCTCGTTTGTTTTTACATGTTCCACCCTGGCGGCAATTTCTTCGCTGAGGTTCCATCTATCCTTGCACAGAAGTATTTCCCTGGCTCCTTCAAGAGAACCGTTTCCTATCTTTACAACTTTTTTTTCTTCCACTTTAGGGATAAGTCCTATTTTCATTGAATTCCCGACAATTATAAAATTTCCGAATCCTCCCGAAAGATAAACAGTGCCGATATCCCCGATACTTGCCGGATATTGCTTGAGAAGTATTTCCCATCCTGTTTTTATTGCGGCCTTTGAAGTTATCAGTTGAAATATGTCGTGCTGGGTCAATTTAAGGTCTCCCGTTATGAGGAAATCCTGCTTTATCCTTGCGTTTTCACTCATGAGTTTTCTTTCAAGAAGCCCTGCAAGCAGGTCTATCAACCCCGAACCGCAGACACCTATAGGATATTTATCTCCTATGGTTGAATATACAGCTCTACCGTCAATTATTTCCACTTTTTTTATTGCGCCTTCAATGCCCCCGACCCCGCAGCTGACCGACGCTCCTTCAAATGCGCCTCCTGCCGCGCAGGAAGCGGAAAGCATCCTTTTCATATTGCCCAGAACAACCTCTCCGTTGGTCCCTATATCAATTAAAAGAGACAGCCCGTCGTCTCTGTACATGCCTGACGCAAGAATATCTGCAACAATATCGGCCCCCACATGCCCTCCTATCAGGGCACACCCGTAAACTGTACCGGCTTTGTTCATTGCAAGTCCCGTATCTTGCGGAGACATTACAACAGCTCCCCTTTCAGAAGCTTCATATGGCATAATCCCCAGTGAGGAAATATCAAGGCCGAAAAATATATTCCTCATGGTAGAATTTCCTACCACTACTGCTTCGTAGATATACTGCGTAATATCTTCTCCGCGTTCTCCTGCAATTTTTTCTATCGCCGAATTGATATTCTCTACTATAGCATCCCGGAGAATCAAAACCCTTTTTTCTCTTTCCGCCTTTTCAAAATATTTTCCATTATTCTTGTCAACCATTGTATATTCAATCCTTGAGATTACATCGTTGCCGTAAGATATCTGGGGGTTTGTCATGGCAAACGTATCAAGAATATCGCCATTCTCCAGGTCCACAAGGTCAAATACGATGGTAGTAGTGCCTATGTCAAGTGCAATCCCGTAAATTTTACCCCCGTAAATGTCAACCCTTTCACCGTTTTTAAAAACCGAGCCGTCCTTCCGGTAATAAAGAGGGCATATGGGAATATCCCTTTCCGTGCCGTATTTCAATATCTCGTATTCGCCGAAGTTCTTTATGTAGAGAACCATATCGGATTTATCTCTCACAATCCTCGCCTGGCAGGCAAGACGTTCCTTTTCTTTAAGCTTGAAAGATTTCTCAAGAGGGGTAGGCTCATTAAGATTTTCTTCGCCTTCTTCAACCCTCACTATGCATTTTCCGCAAGTACCGGCACCGTTGCATTCGGCATTTATCTTTACCCTTGCCATTCTTGCAAACTCAAGTATTGTGAGTCCCGGATGCACCTTCAGTTCTTCGAGCCCGTTTTTAAACTGGGGAAATCTTATTTTGCTCATTTTCCTTCCTTTTCAAAATCAACCAGCCAGCCGTCGTAGAAATTCCTCAGATGGTCTTCATCCATTTCAACTCCCGAAACATCCTGTACATCCTTTTTATTGAAAGAATACCTGTAACCCGCACAGTATTCCATCAGCGTTTCGAAGGCCGCGGTTATTTTTCTGAACATCTTCCCGGATTCTTTTCCGGCTGCAGAACCGGACCTGTCCGGATGATGTTCCAGCACCAGCCTTCTGTAAGCATCCCTTATCTCCCTGAGAGAAGCTGTCTCGCCCAGTTCCAGAATTTTCCTTGCCTCGTCAATATCCTTGAAATTCATTCTTGCCTATTTCCTTTTCTGTATCTTGCCTGAAACATCCTGCGCCGCCAGAATGACAGGATACATAGTCGGAGCGCTTGTCAGGTAAGGATGGGTTGCCACCTGCAATGTTTCCAGCTCGGTGCAAGACATCCTCTTCTGTATGGCAATACCTATGACGTTTATCATCTGTGCGCAGGACATGCCGCAGCTGACCTGCCCTCCCAGTATAATACCCGACTGCATTGAAAATATGAGCTTAAGCTTTCCCTTGTGAGCACCGGGCAGGGAAGCGGGATGTTTGTCAAAACCGTCTATACTGCCTGTCAGTATTTCGAAATTTGCCTCACGAGCTGTCTTTTCGGTAAGTCCCGCGGAACCCAGGACAAGCCCGTCAATGTAGGTTGAATATATAGCAATAGTACCCTTGTTTTCACGTATGACTTTTATCTGGTAAAGGTTGGCGCCCGCTATTCTTGCTTCCGCGGTTGCAGTTGAAGCAAGCATTACAACCATGGCCTTCCTGGTATAGAAATCTTTCTTGCAGGCACAGTCTCCTATAGCAAATATATCAGGGTCAACAGGCGTACGCATATATTCATCCGTCAAAATACCACCGCAGTGGCCCAGTTCCAGAGAAGCGTCCACTGCAATCTTCACGTTGGGCTTTGCTCCTATTCCCATGATAACTCCATCTGCGTCCATATCACTGCCGTCGGAGAATCTTACCTTCTCTACCTTCTCTTTCCCCATTATTTCCTGGACCTTTGTATTGACCAGGATTTTAACTCCCCTTTTCTCCAGGGTTTCCTGCGCCATCAGAGAGAATTCAGAATCAAAAGAGTTAAACAGAATATTGGGCAATATTTCAACCAGTGTAACTTTTATGCCGTTCATTTTGGACACTTCATCGGCAAACTCCACGCCTATAAAGCCTCCTCCCACGACTAAAACGTTTCTGCATTTTTTTATTTTTTCAATGACATCTTTCAGGTAACCCATCTCCTTCTTCACCTGGTAAACGCCCTCTTTATCTATTCCTTTTATGGGAAGAACCACCGGAGTTGAGCCTATTGCAAGAACAAGTTTTTCGTAAGAATACCTGTCCCCGTTCTCCGTTTCAACTTCTTTTTTTTCCCTGTTTATTTTTATTGCCCTGTCAACAAAAACTTCTATGTTGTTCTTTTCAAGAGAATCCGTTCCCATCTTGTTTTCATCCGGACTCTTAAGGCTGGAAAACATGTAGGGAATACCACAGGGGATAACCCCGTCCCTGATATCTTTCAAAACAGTAATACTCTTGGAAGGATAATATTTCCGGGCAGTTGTTGCGCAAACTACTCCTGCAGGACCGGCACCGATAATAAGAATGTCTGATTTTCTGTTCACAAATCCTCCTTTTTAAAATTCAAGGTCTTAAAGCCCTTTAATTGAAATTTATAATTTTAGAGTTTTACCGGCTTTAACCGCAATAAAATTTTTCCCGTATTCTTCAGAAAATATCTCTTCCGCATAAGGCCCGGAACAGTGTGTCGGAGCAGCTTTCAGTACGCCCATATTTTTAAACTCCCTGGCAATAAACCGAATAATCCTTTTATCCTCATCAATAAGATGGAATCCGCCAATTACTGAAAACAGGCGGTCTTTTTTGAAATGCTTTTTAACCGCCTCCAGTATTCTCAAAATCCCGGGATGTGCGCAACCCGTTATCACGGAAATACCATTGTCCGTTTTCAAAACAAGCGCCTGTTCCGGCATGAATTTGCCCTTGTAATTGCCCGGTATTTCTCCCGTGGTATAAACATTGTCCGTTATCTGCATGAAACACTCCGATACAACAGGCCTGCCCCCGGATTTATTTATTTTCTCCATGGTTTCCATTGAAAAACCCGGGCATACGTACACGGGCATATTTTCCCGCCCGGATGACCTCAGGATGTCACATAACCCTCCTGTATGGTCCCAGTGGTCATGAGATATAACAACGTTTTTGATATCTTTCTTCACGTCAATTCCCATCTGCTCAAAATTTTCAAGGAGCCATTCGCCCTTTTCCCCCGTGTCAAATAGTATACCGCCTCCTGTCAAAATCGAAAGCCCCCATCCTATTTTCATTTTACTGTTAACGGCAGCCTTGTCAAAAATAATTTTTATTTCCATTTTAATTTTCCCGCCCGGAAGACCGGTCCTTTTTCAATATAATATCTCCTGGTTCCGCATTAAATTTTCCCCCAACAACGCCGCATTTGACTGTAAGCAGAAAAAATAAATCAGGGAAATTGTTTGCTCCGTAGAGTGTTTCAAAATTTCCCTGGCCTTTGCTTATAACCATATCGGCTTTATTAAACAGATCGACAAATCTTTCACTGCACATGAAAAGCAGGGTGCCGGGAATTACTGACCCTGAAGAAACAATGTCCGCAACTTTATCCATTCCGACAAAAAAAGCATCTTCGGCTGTAATGTCATTTATTACAGGTGTTTCTCTCACAGCATATACAATTTTTTTGGATGGATAAAGATTTTTTATTTCCTCGATGAAAAGCCTGTCGAAAACTATCTCTCCTGCATTATCGCCCAGGAAAAGAACCATGCTTGAATTTTTAAGTTTATTCTTAAATTCGGCGTATTGGAATTTTTTTTCATCCTGCACACCGATTTTTCTTTCCAGGATTTTCAAAACCTCTTTTGCAGGTTGGACGCCATGGTTGGCGCCATAGTCTATTATATTGCCGGCAGTAGAAAGTTCCAGGCCTGTAAGAAGCCTGTCTGCAGAATTTCTGACTTTTTTCCTGAGTTTTTCGTAAATGGCCAATGCAAGTTGATTGCTTTTCTTCTTGAGCTCCAGATAAGGGTCTTCCCTGCCAAGGATTTCCTTAATAATATCATGAACTATTTTGCCCATTTCGGGAGGAGAAGCTTCAAGCGGAAAAGAAGGAATTACCCCGGATATCCTGTCAACTATCTGCTTCTGAATTTTCCTGCCAGCCCCCAATATTTTTGCCGACTCAATGCCCTGCTTGAAAAAACAGGGGATACATTCCAGATATGTTTCCATTTATGCTATAACCGTGCCTATTGCAAACTCAGGTTTTATTTAAATCTTTGGTTCTTTCTATTATCTTTGAAGCTACCTTATCCATAATTCCTGCTGTGGCTGAAAGATCATTGAAAACTATGAATGGCTGTCCGTTATCGCCTCCCTTTACTATATCTGGTTCCAGAGGTATCCTTCCCAAAAAAGGCACTTTCAGGTTATGAGATGCCTGCTCGCCTCCTCCTGTACCAAATATATCTATTTCTTTCTTGCAATGGGGGCAGACAAACCCGCTCATGTTCTCTATAATGCCAATAACAGGAATATCCAGTTTCTGGGCGAACTTGACAGCCCTTTTGGAATCCAGCAAGGCAACTTCCTGGGGAGTTGTAACAATGACAATTCCGTCTATATCGGTTATAAGCTGGCAAACACTTAGAGGTTCGTCTCCCGTACCCGGGGGAGAATCTATTATAAGGTAATCAAGGTCTCCCCATTTTACATCGCCCAAAAACTGCTTGATAGCGCTCATCTTAAGGGGACCGCGCCATATAACAGGTTCGTCTGGCATATCAAGTATCAATGCCATACTTATAACCTTCAATCCATAGCCTGCGTCAAAAGGTTCTACAACTCCATCTTCAACCGTCAATTTTTTTTCTTCAATGCCGAGCATCTTTGCAACGTTGGGTCCGTGGAGGTCAACATCAAGAAGCCCCACCCTGCTGCCTTTCCATGCCAGCAGGTAAGCAAGATTTACAGCCACGGTTGTCTTGCCTACTCCTCCTTTCCCGCTCATCACAAGTATCTTGTGTTTTATCCTGCCCATTCGCTCTTTAACACTATCCTGCTTTTCTTTTGATTCTTCCATTATCATCCGCCTTTAGAAATAACTTCCCATATTTCATTTATTCTCTCAGATACTTCATCTTTTGAAAATTCAACATATGGAATTCCCTCCACTACAGATTTCGGAACCTTTTCGGAAAAAGGTATACGGCCTGCCACCTCAATGCCCTTTTCTCCGCATATTTTTTCTATTTTTTTTGAATTTTCCGTATTTATATCATACTTATTTATAACTGCTTTTGTTTCAATGCCGAAATGTTCTGCAACCTTTATTACCCTGTCCATATCGCTCATTCCGGAAAGTGTAGGCTCGGTCACAACAAGGGCAATATCAACACCAGACAGGGACGAAATTACAGGACACCCTATCCCGGGAGGTCCATCTATAATAATATAGTCGGCTTTTTCCTTTTTCCCCAGCTTGTCTGCTTCCTCTTTTATTTTTGAAACAAGTCTTCCGGAATTTTCGGCTGCAATGCCCAATTTTGCAAAAACAAAAGTACCATATGAAGTATCCGAAATAAACCACTTGCCGCTCTCTTTCTCTTCCAGGTCTATTGCCCCAACCGGGCAGCCGTAAACACAAGCGCCGCAGCCTTCGCATGAAAGGGGGTCTATAACAATGCTTTCAATGCCTCCATTCCCTGGCTTGTAAACAGCTCTGATTGCCTCAAACCTGCATATTGATATGCACTTTCCGCATTTGATACATCTTTCCTGGTTAATTTCGGCTTCATTGCCTCCCATAAATGCTTCTGTTTTCCTTATGCGGGGATTCAACAAAAGGTATAGATTGGCGGCATCTACATCGCAGTCAACCATTATTTTTTTCTTTGCAATGGCAGCGAACGAAGCCGTCAAAACAGTTTTGCCCGTGCCCCCTTTGCCGCTTATAACAAGTATTTTTTTCATCTCTCCGGACCTTTTTTTACAATGCTGCAAATTTTTTTGTAAATTTTTTTAAACTTTTCTGAATATTCAGGAAAAGATTCTACCATGGGTATACCCTTTGAATAGGCAACGGCTATTTCCCGTTTAAAAGGAATGCTAAGAAGTACTGGGATATTCTCTTTTTTACAGTACTTTTCAACCTTTCTATCGCCTATGTCGGAACGGTTGATTATAACTCCCATGGGAATTCCGAGCTTTTTATTCATCTCCACTGCCAGGGTAAGGTCATTCAAACCAAAAGGCGTAGGCTCCGTTACAAGTATGCAAAAATCAACACCTTTAACAGCCTGGACAACCGGACAACTGGTTCCCGGAGAAGCATCAATAACGTTAAGACTATCTTCCTTAACATTCTTTTTCACTGCCTTAACAACAGGAACCGGATTGGCTTCTCCGGGTTTCAACCTGCCCTGAACAAAAGTTGATATGCCTTTTGCAATACCTGTCTCCGTTTCTCCTTTTTCTGCAGGTTCTTCGTATATAGCCTTTTCGGGACAAGCCAGGCTGCATGCACCGCAACTGTGGCACAACTCGTAAAAAAAGAGAACGCTTCCTCTGACTTTTTTCTCTTCCGAAGGTTTAATTACCGCAATTGCATTGTAAACGCAAGCACTCGAACACTTGCCGCAAAAAGTGCACTTACCTATATCTATCTTTGGCTTTGGCAGGTAAATCTTCTCTGTTTTATTTATTTCGGGCTTTAAGAAAATGTACCCGTTGGGCTCTTCCACGTCACAGTCCAGGAAATGCAAATCACCTCCCAGGGATAAAGCGAGCGAAGTGGAAACAAGCGTTTTTCCCGTGCCTCCTTTACCACTTGCGACTGTTATAACCATTATTTTTATCCCCTTACCATTTTTGTACCGCATTTAGGACAACTTCTGTCAAAACAAGGAACACCTACCTGGTGCGCAACTTTTTCCCCGCATGAAGGGCATACGCAAAATCCTCCGGGACCGGCCGCTCTGCCTCCCATTCGACCTCCCATACCTCTTCCCTGTCCTCTTCCTGTTCCAGCTCCCTGACCCATAGGTCCTGTACCATCTCCTCTTGGCATCTTTTCCTCCTTTACCCGTAAATATCCGGCAACCGAATATTTACAGTTATATTGATTTACCGCTTTTACTTTTTATTCACTGTGGTCGCATTCAGTTTTTTCCAGTCCGTAATTTTTACCGGCACCCGGAGTGCAAAGACTTTTTCCCGATGCCAGTTTGTCTTCAGCCAGTTTTTCTACTGCGTCAACCACCTTGCCTTCTATACCCGGGATAACATTTATCTTAAAACTTTTAAATAGCTCCGCTGCCCTTTGGCCCATGCCTCCGCAGACGATTGCTTTTACGTTTATCTTATGCAAAAACTCGGGCAGGTATCCCGGGTGGTGTCCCGGGTTTTCGATAACTTCCTTTTTTACAACCTTGTTGCTTTCTATATCCACAATGGTGAAAGACGGACACCTGCCGAAATGCGGAGAAACAAATTCGCCATCAGTAGAAATTGCAAAACGCATAAATCCTCCTATTGTTTCTTTTTGCCCATTCCAAAGTGGGAAGGAACCGTTGGGCCTGATCCAGCTGCACCTTCTTTCAAGATTCCTTTTTTATAATCTTCCAATGCATCTTTTACCTTGCCTCTTACCCCTGTTATCGATTTGATTCCCGCCTGCTGCAAAACCCCCGAAGCATTCGGCCCAAGGTTGCCGGTTAAAACAAGTTCAACCCCTTTTTCGGCCATAAGCTGCCCGTTCTGTATGCCTACGCCGCCCATTCCTGAAGCATTATCATTGGACACAGCATCAAACTTTCCCGTATCCGTATCGTAAAATATGAAATAAGCACACCTGCCAAATCTCGGGTCGACGTTTGATTCAAGGTCTTTTCCATCTGAAGTTATACAAATTTTCATAAAACCTCCTGAATAATTTTTTTTAAATAATTTAATATACCTGCAGGGCGGTAAAAATACCGCCCCGCAGATATTTTTTTTACTTCTCCTTCTTTGCTTCCTTTTCCAGTTCTGCAATCCTTTTTTTCATATCGCCCAGCTGGCCTTCCAACATCTTTGCCTGCGACAGAAGCATCTCCCTTTCCTGTTCCGGAGTTGCCTGCCAGACAGCATAAGGGTCGGCTGCCGGGTCAGGAGCAAAAGGATAGGAAACAGGTCCTGTAGGATATAGCGCATTGCCATAAGCGTTGCCGTAAAACCATCTTCCGCGCATGCCTCTTCCAAAACCCCTGCCGAATCCCCTGCCTCTTCCAAAACCGCGGCCCCAACCAAAGCCTAATCCGCGGCCGCCGACATAAGGATTCATGTAACCGGGAGTTCCATAACCTGCACAGTACCCTGCTCCCCTGCCTGTCATCGGACCTAACCCTGCGGGTCCCGTACCGTCTCCAAATGGCATCTTAATCACCTCCTTTATCCCGAACTCTCCTTTGCTAAGCTTTCAAGGTGAGGGGTCATTAATTTATCGCTTACTCTTTACCCAGCTTGTCCCGGGCTTTTCCGGGGTTTATCCCGGGCTTTTCCGGGGTTTGTCCGGGGCTTATCCCGAACTCTCCTCTGTTTCTCCTCAATTGTGAGGGGAAATCTTCTCTGATAGACTTTCCAGTTGAGAAATTACGATTTATTCCATTGCTCCAAACTTTGTTTCATTTCTCAACTTCACTCTCGCTGCTGCATTCACTGCATATTCCATAAAAATGTATTATATGACTGTCTATTCGGAAGCCGTGTTTTTTTGAAAGGGCTTCTTCCGTTTTTTTTACAAGTTCCTTTTCTTCGTCCAGGAAACTTGTATAATCGACAACCTTTCTGCACCTTGTACAGACAAGATGGTGATGGTGGG
>DAOQVZ010000088.1:0-10593 GCA_035341815.1 bacterium | reverse complement strand
AGATAGGAACTTATAGTGCAGTCGGGCTGGCTCCAGTGCATATATCCTCTCTTTTTCTTGCAGAATCTCTTGTATATGCAGTTCTGGGGGCCGTCACAGGGTATCTTCTCGGCCAGATTGTAGTCAAATTCCTCATGTACATGGGCCTTCTGCGAGGGCTTGTATTGAATTATTCTTCACTCTCTGCGGTGTTTGCAACTATAATCATATTCATAACCGTGCTGTTGTCAACCCTTTATCCGGCGCGTAAAGCGGCGCAGATGGCAGTTCCGGATGTAACCCGCAGGTGGATTCTTCCGGACCCCAAAGGTGACACGTGGGAATTCGAGTTTCCTTTTACCCTCAACGAGGTGGAGGTGCTTGGAATGGTGACATTCCTGGCAGAATATTACAATGCCTACCAGGATATTTCCATAGGCAATTTTTACACTTCGGGAGCAGAACTCAAGTATGAAAAGATTGCCGGGGGCAAGAACAGGTATATACTTGATACCAAGGTGTGGCTTGCTCCGTTTGATTTAGCCGTGAGCCAGACAGTAAGAATGTCGCTTGAGCCCATGGGAGAATACGATTTCTATCTTATTAATCTTCTCATGAAGCGTACAAGCGGAGAAGAAACAGACTGGAAAAGGCTCAACCGCAGGTTTCTTGACAGCATGAGAAAACAGTTCCTTGTCTGGAGGACGATAAACGAGGGTGTCAAGAGGGATTACGACAAAAAGGGCAGAAAACTTCTGAATATAGAATAAAAAAAGGACGGTAAAATGGATGAAAAAATAAAAGATGAGTTTGATGGCACTGCCATCCAGGAGGATTTCACCGAAGGTTTCAATATGCGGACCATCTGGGCTGCTCTTTTCATTGGATTCATAATGCTTCCCGGAACCATTTATCTCGGGTTGATGACGGGAGGAGGTCTTGCAGGAGCGGCTTCGTGGGTAACTGTCATACTTCTCGTGGAGATTTCAAAAAGGTCTTTTATTCAGCTTAAGAGACAGGAGATACTGATAACTTTCACTATTGTAAGCGGGCTTATGTCAGCCGGACTGGTCCTCGGAGCTGCAGGGTTGACCCTGCAGGGAGGCGCTTTTGCCGACCTTATATGGAAACAGTATCTTGTACAGTCTCCGTACGCCCAGGCTTTCGGCCTTCACAAGAGCATGCCTGCGTGGGCTGTTCCTCCTGCAGATTCGGAAGCAATTATCAGGAGAACTTTTTTCCACAGGGCATGGGCGATCCCCATTTTACTCATAGTGGTCCATAATATTCTGTGGAGAATAAACAAGTATACAATGGGATATGCCCTTTTCAGGTTAACAAGCGACAGGGAATCTCTCTCTTTCCCCATGGCCCCTGTTGCCACTGAAGGCGTTAATGCTCTTGCCGAGTCTTCCAACAAGAAAGAGACATGGAGATGGAGAATTTTCAGCATTTCGGCCATGGTTGGGATAATATTCGGGGCTGTATATGTTGTAATTCCAACCATCACTGGGCTCATGATGTCTAATCCCGTTCAGCTTCTTCCCATCCCATGGATTGATTTTACGGCTGCCATAGGAGTTAAATTGCCTGCGGCTCTTCTGGGCATCATGACGGATTTAAGCGTACTGTTGTCGGGGCTGGTACTTCCTTTCTGGGTTGTTTGCGGAACTTTCGTGGGTTCGGTGATGGCAAAACTTATCGGCAACCCCATACTCTACAAAATGGGTGTCATAAAAAACTGGCAGCAAGGAATGACGGCTATACCTGCCAACATGGTCGCTTCGCTGGATTTCTGGATAAACGTGGGCATTGCAGGCGGAATAGTTGTCGCCTTGATAGGGATAATCAAGACAATCGGCAATTACATAAAAAAGGGGAAGTCAGGAAAGGTAGCAATCAAGGAAGTGCTTCCTGAGGGCAGGGGGGACTATCCCCTGCCGGTAGCTATTTTGCTGTGGTTTCTCTCAACGGTTATTTACACAATAATATGCAAAATACTTGTTCCCAGTTTCCCCATTATTCTTTTTGTAATATTCGGTTTTATCCTCACTCCCCTGCTGAGTTACACATCGGCAAGAATGTTCGGGATAACAGGTGTCGCGGGAGGAGTCTCTTTCCCTTACCTGAGAGAAGGAACCTTTATTCTCAGCGGGTACAAAGGAGTAGATATCTGGTTTGCACCTATACCTTACTTCAATCATGGCCATCTGGCTCAGACTTTCAAAACTCTTGAGCTTACAAGAACCAAGTTCACATCTCTTTACAAGGCAGAAATAACCACTCTGTTTATAATGTTATTCTGCAGCTTTCTTTTCTGGTCGATAATATGGCGAATGGCGCCTATCCCTTCTGCCACGTATCCTTACGTGCAGAAGATGTGGCCCATGAGCGCCATGTTCCAGGCTTTGTGGGTAACAAGCACGCAGGAAGGGGCCGGTTCAAACTGGATGATACAGGCAATAAAATTCAAGTATATTATGCCTTCAACTATTGTCGGAGGCCTTTTATACGTGGTTACTCTGATGCTTAGGATTCCGGTCGGCTTCTTTTACGGCCTTATAGGCGGCGTAGGAGCTCTTCCCCACGCGGCCTTTCCCATGTTCATAGGCGCGCTTCTGGGAAAATTTTATTTTGCCAAAAAGGTTGGTCCCCAGTGGAGAAGATATCCTCCCCTTATTCTTGCGGGATATTCATGCGGAATGGGACTCATAGGCATGGCTTCCGTGGCTATCGCCCTGATAGCAAAAACCATATTCCAGATTATTTTTTAGTTTTTTTGAGGGACAATGGTATTTATTCCGGAGGCAAAGGCGTAAGTTCCTTGCTTAATTAGCCGTTTATTTTGCCCAGTCTGACAGCGAAAGTATGAACTTGAGCACTTCAACCGCCTTTTCGTTATTGTCCGAAGAAAAAACAATCGTTGTCTTCTGTCCGCTGCCTGATGTTGTCCCGTAAAGATATTTTATATCTATATTTTCTTCTTTTAATTTCCGGGCAACTTTCAATAACGCTCCGGGACGGTTTTCGAGAGACAGAACAACAACCTGCCTCTCTCCCGTCTTATATCCTATTGATTCCAGGGCGCTTTTTACCTTTGTATTGTTGTCTGTCACAAAATAGAATACAGCTTCTCCTGCAATTACGTTTACGCAGATATTTTCAATATTAACGCAGGCTCCCGATATATAGTCCGTCACTTCAGCCAGAGCGCCTACCTTGTCCTCTATGGACACCCTAACTTCTTTGCCTATATATATGCTTTCCATATGAATTCCCCCTGGTTATAAATTCGCCGCTGTTTTTTTGCAGGCGTTTATTTTGCCTTCAACTATTTCATCCGGCCAGTCGGGAGAGAGCGGGACAAACACTGTTCTGGCGCATAGGTCAAGAGTTTTCGGACACATGTCTTTGGTGTAATCCATTCTCAGTCCCTTGTTTGCGGGATGGTTGAACGGATTGCGAAGGGGGTGGCCTCCCACTCTCTTTTCGAATATGGGTTCCCAGTTGGTGTATACATGTCTCCCGGTGTCTATGGGAAGCCATCCGTTTATACCCTCGGATTTTGCAAATATTCTTGCCTTTTCCTCGTTTTCAAACTGGAATGGAATTACTGTGCCCTGGTTTCTTGAAGGGTCGTTATATTTTGCGAAAGTGATACCCTGTTTACCCTCAAGACCGTGAAGAATCTTTTTCCTTATTCTGCCCATGTCGGAGAGAATGCCGTCGAGCCTTCTCAGCTGTGCTCTAAGTACAGCACCCATGATTTCGCTCGCACGAAGCTGTACCCCGACAAATACATCTATCTGGAGGTCTTCCTTGTATGGCCTGAAAGATGCTCCGCCGTCGTGGTATACAAGGGCCCTTTCGTAGACTTCCCTGTTATCGGTGACAAGAGCTCCTCCGTCGCCCGATGAAATTATCTTGTAGAAATTAAAGCTGAAAGCTCCCGCATCTCCCCAGCTTCCGAGCCTCTTGTTCCTGTAGCTCACTCCGTCTGCCTGGCATGCGTCTTCGAGGACTTTAAGGTTGTGCTCTTCAGCTATTTTGTTGATTTTTTCCATCGCGGCCGCAAACCCGACCATATGCACGGGAATAATTGCTTTTGTATTGGCTGTTATTTTTCTTTCAACATCAATCGGGTCAATCATGAGAGATTCATCAATTTCAGCAATTACAGGAATAGCTCCCACGGCCAATACTGCAACTGCCGTTGCCATGAAAGTGTAAGCCGGGACGATGACTTCGTCTCCGGGGCCTATTCCGAGTCCCACCAGGCCGCAGATGAGCGCGGAGGTGCCTCCTCCTGACAGGCACAATGCGTACTTGATGCCGATTTTCTCTGCAAGTTCTTTTTCAAACGTTTCTACTGCAAGCTGATGTCCTGCTTCCGCGTTTCCAACCCGGAAAAGCTTCTTGCTGTTTATGACTTTCTCAAGTTCCTTAAGTTCTTCTTCTCCTATCCTGTACATTTATATTCCTCCCTGTTTTTACAAGACATTCTGTAAATTTAGTCATGCAATCAGATTGCACTGCTCGTATATTATAATTCTTTAATTATCTTTTGTGAAAAATATTTCAAAATTTCAGGCCTTACAGTTTATTTTGCCTCCACTGATTCTTTCGAGAAGGCCGAAATGGACCGGGTATTTCCGTCAAAGCTGAAAAATGCCCTCGTGTTTATATCGGCCTCAGGGGCTGTTTTTGATGTTAAAAAATCTTCATTGTAGCGGACAACATCAGAAATTCTCAGCATGTCAATGGTGCCTTCAAAGGGACCCAGAACAATTTCTTTATCCGAGTCATCAAGCTCGAATTTTTTTGCGCCTTCAAGTCTGGAAACGGGATACGGGAATTTTTCAGTCAGGAGTTTTTTGCCGTTGACAAAAACACCCAGGTTTCCTTTCATTTTTCCATTTTCTTCCCCGATATCCCATGTATATGCAATATGTGTCCATTGGCCTGCCTTGAAAAAATGCCTTCCCTGGAATCCGGCAGGAGAAGAGGATGTCCCTTTTGCAATAAATTCTATTCTGACTGTTCCATAAATGTTGCGGTAATGGCCTATTCCCCAGTATCTGTGGAAGAGGTTCAGGTGTGGGCTTTTCAACAGGGGGATGTCTTTATACTGGTTCATTTCAATGGGGATTTCCCATGTTGACCAGTCGGGTCTGAACCAGAATTCAATTGTGCCCGTTTTACCCGGAAAGTGAGTGTATCCTCCCTGTGGAAGATTTTCTCCTGCAGGGAAAGAAATTGTTTTGCCGGCGGAAATTCTTATCGCCTTGCCCGATATCCCTGACACAAATTCAAGGGGTCCTGAAAGCGAGGGGACAACAGCAGGCGGTAGTTTTTTACCTGAACTTTCAGGAAGGAGTTCCGGCGAGCCGAAAGCCACGACAGTTTCCACGTTCAGAAGCTTGACAAAACACGGCATTGTTAACCCGTGGAATGAATAGACATAAAACTCAACGCTCCATATTCCTCCCCTGCCTTCAACGGGAATTGATATTTTTCCTATGTTCTTGTTTGACCATTCAACGGCAATGGAACCGTCGGGAGCCCTGATTCTTGCAGGGCGGCCTATGAAAATTTCCAGTTTTCCGAGTGTTTCAGGCACCCTGAAAAAGGCGGGCCTGCCTTCCCCTGACCTGCCGTATGACATCTCACCGCTGTGGTCGCCTATGCATACGGGCCAGAATCCCTCGGGACAGAAGAGAGCCGCTTTTTCGGTTGTCGCATCCAGAAGGGTGAATGTATCTTCATCTGAAAATGACAGCAGGTATAATCCGCTGTATGTTTCTGATGGAACTGTCATATAAAGGTGGTAAAATCTTTCGGTAACAGGATATTCTTCCGGCCTGTCCAGAAAGTATTGCCCGATGGACATTCTCTCTTCTATTTCTGTTTTTATGTTCACGGCAGGCGTGTTTTCGGAATCTTCTCCATAAATGGAGACTTTTGGCCTGATATCTTTTTGTTGCGTCTGCAGGTATATGCTCAGCATTGTATCTTTGCCTCTGCTATGGAGAAACAATATTCCGGCCCGGGGATTCTTCATGGGTTTTACAACAAGGGGAGTTGTTTTGCCCGTGCGGCCCTTTTCTGAAAGCAGTTTCAGCGCGGTTGGAAAACCTATGAACGGGTTGTGGTACTCGTGGTGTCCCATGAAAAATGTCGTTCTCGGTCCGGGAAATTCCGTGTTTGAATAAAGGTTTGGCCATTCGAGAGGATCAGCCGGCTTTTTTTCCAGGTCAGCGGACAGGGGCATCAGGCTTGTATAATAAAGGGAGTCATTAAGAGTCTGTACAACAACTTTACTGTACCGTTCATCTCCTGTCATCCAGTATGCCATGGCGTGGGTAAAGCCGTCGTAATTCTTATATGAAACAGTTGTTCCCCTCCTGTCGAAACGGTATCTCTGGTCAACCAGTTTAAGAAAGGCTTCCTTAACAGCCTCGTCTTTTGTTTCAAGGTAATATTCAAGCAGGTTGTGGCTGCTCCGGTGGTCTTTGTACATGGGACCATATTTTCCCTCGGAATTGCGATGCATTCCGTTCTGGCTCTGCAAATCTATAAGGGAGTGGGCCACCTCTTTGGCCATCCTGCCGGCATCTTCGTCCCAGTCCATTATCGAGAGGGTCAGAAGAGTTCTTAAAACCAGTATTGAAGTGCTCTGTTTGGCCCCTCCGACTTTCCAGTTTTTCTTGAATGATTCCTTTATAATTTGAAGAAGGTCAAAGGAATATTCGTCGCCTGTCAGATAGTAATCAAGCAGCCAGTGGCCGATATCCCCTGCATTTATGCTGTACATGTGGGTCCGGTCTCCCCAGAACAGGGGAAGCTTGCCTGCCCTTCCGCTTCCTCCCGGGCTTGTGATGAATGCTCCTTTTTGTTTCGGAGGCGAACCGGGTACATCCAGATGTGCGAGGTACCAGTCGCCTGTGAATCTGCTGAAACGGTGGCCATAGTCATAATAGCGGCGTTCGCCGCTTCTCGCATAAAGTCTCCAGGGTTCTCGGCGCACTCCGTATTCTCTCAGGTCTGAAAGAGCATGAAACTGTGACATGGGCTTGCCTGCCGCTTCACTGTAGCTCCTGTCGGGATAGCAGCCCCATGAGATATATCCGTTCATGGGGAAGGCGCGGAGAGGAATGACAAATCTTTCCCAGTATTCGGATAGGAGCGCCTCTTCATCCGGAAATTTATCGGTGTTCTTATGAAGCATTGGATAACCCATGGCTTCTGTTTCACACAGCCTTGCAGGTTCTGCAAGTGCAAGTACCTGCCTTGAACATGCCGTTGCAGTACTTCTGACTTCATTCTCGCTGTATCCTCCCTGTAAGGGCAGGAACCAGATATCGTGGGTGCGTGCGCTGCCCTGCGCGTTGCTTTTAGCTTTTTCGAGTTCCTCGTCTTTTAACATGCCTATGCCTTTTTCTACCCATGTTTTAAAATATTCCCTGACCAGGGTCCTGACCCTGAAATCAAGTTCTTTGCCTGAGCGTCCTGACCATAATACTGCTCTTGCACCCCTTTCTCCGAAGGATATCTCTTTGGGAAATCTTTCTGCCAGCCAGGGCATTACAATCGTTATGCCGTAGTTCCCGTAATTGCCGTGAGCCCAGTCGCCGGCAATTTTTATCTCTTCAATTACCCTATCCTGTCCATTTTTCGAACTTCCTATTTCTGCCTTGTAATCTCTTTCTGCAAAACGGGGAAAATCTTTCTGTAAAAGGTATATCTCTTCTCCGCTATTGGGCATTTTCTTTATTTCTTCGCTGTTATTCCCGGCGGCGCAATATATTTCAGAAGGTTTTCCCATCGTCTTGAATTCTAATCCGTAATCCCTGAACCATACCTTGTTGGTATCCTGTGTGAACAAAAGTGAATGGGTCACCCTTACATAAGGGCTTCCTGCTGCAAAATAAAACCATATATCAGCTTTGGCAAGTCTTTCATCCGCTCCGGTAACATACCAGCCGGAACGTTTGACGACACAGCGCCCGGGACCTTCCTTGACAAACCTGTTTTCTATGATTGCCGCTTCTCCTGTTACCCTTGCCGTCCTGCCTGTGTTATCAACAAGGTATGCTCCCGCTCCGGAGCCTTCAAGTATCTTTATCCTATTATTCCCTGACAACAGCCATGCCTCCTCGGGTAGAAGACCGTCGGGCCTGAACCTGTATATTGCCTCTCCCGTGTCTATGGTAAATCCGCCGTCCGGCTGACGGTTTACTTTAATCGGGTCGGGATATGTGCCTCTTTTCACTCCGTCTCCGTATTCAACGGTATATTTGCCCTGCGGCGAGGCGGTAAATCCTGCAAGCGCCCACCGGATGCTTCCGTCGCGCCATGTCGCCGCAACGTCCAGCTGTGAAGGCACTTCCCTGTTCTTGTTCATTATGCGGATTGCCAGAGGGTCTTTGAGTTCGCCCTCGGCAAAAGGCAGGCTCGCAATTATGGGCCATGGTGTATTAAGGCCCGATACGTCGTTTATCTTTATTCCGAATTCACCTGCTTCCGAAGCTATGCAGAACAATAAAACCGGCAGTATAAAAAGAACGGATATTTTTTTCATGACAATTCTCCCTTGTGTTAAAATGTCTGCAGGGAAATCCTGCAAACACGCAGGGCTTGATTTTTATTAGTTAATGTATATGATATCATATATACATAAAGGAAAGTCAAGGTTAATTTTTTTTTATTGCTATCTATTGACACATGGAAAAAAGTTCAGTATAATATAGAAGTAAAAATTTTTTGCAGGTAGTTTTTTGTTCATTGAAAAAAGAATTTATGGTTAAGCTAGAAAGGGCATATAGTGGATGCCTTGGCAAAACATGGCGATGAAGGGCGTGGCAAGCTGCGATAAGCCCCGGGTAGGTGCAAGCAACCTGTGATCCGGGGATTTCCGAATGGGGAAACCCATCTACCTTAATAGGTGGATATTCACCGCAAGGTGAAAGCGAACCGGGGGAACTGAACCATCTAAGTACCCCGAGGAAAAGAAAAAATTTTTGATTCCCTGAGTAGCGGCGAGCGAACGGGGAACAGCCCAAACCGGGCAGTGGTAATAGCGTAGGCGCGTTCACTGTTCGGGGTTGCAGGGTTTAGCGAGGAGGGGCCTACCTCTTCAGCAGGTTTAAAAATCTTTTAAGATAGTTGAATGGTATGGGAATGCCAACCACAGAGGGTGAAAGTCCCGTAAGCGAAATTTTAAAAGTGCCTGTGTTAAATACCTAAGTACTACGGAGGAACCGAGAAGCTCCGTAGGAATCCGGGAGGACCACCTCCCAAGGCTAAATACAAGGTTTTGACCGATAGTGTACAAGTACCGTGAGGGAAAGGTGAAAAGAACCCCGGAAGGGGAGTGAAATAGAACCTGAAACTGTATGCCTACAAGCAGTCGGAGTCCCGTTTTACGGGATGACGGCGTGCCTATTGAAGAATGAGCCGGCGAGTTATTGACTGTAGCAAGGTTAATCCGTTAAGCGGAGAAGCCGCAGCGAAAGCGAGTGGTCTGAATAGGGCCCATTAGTTGCAGTTAATAGACCCGAAACTGAGCGATCAACCCATGACCAGGGTGAGTTTGCTGTAAAAAGCGAAGGAGGCCCGAACCTGTGATTGTTGCAAAAATCTTGGATGAGTTGTGGGTAGGAGTGAAAGGCTAATCAAGCTCAGTTATTGCTGGTTCTCCCCGAAATGACTTTAGGGTCAGCCTCACTATATAGAATACCGGGGGTAGAGCACTGATAGGGCAAGGTTCCGTAAAGGAGCTGCGTTCTTTCAAACTCCGAATACCGGTATTTGTTCAGTGGGAGTGAGACTGTGGGGGATAAGCTCCATAGTCAAAAGGGATTCAGCCCAGACCATCAGCTAAGGCCCCTTAGTCCAGGCTAAGTGTTAAAGGATGTCGAGTTACAGAGACAACCAGGAGGTTGGCTTAGAAGCAGCCACCCTTTAAAGATAGCGTAACAGCTCACTGGTCGACGTGATTCTGCGCCGACAATTTAACGGGGCTCAAGCCTGGCGCCGAAGCTATGGCTTGTCATTAGCGAAAGCGAAGACAAGGGTAGGGGAGCATTCCCTGGCAATGAAGCTCGTCTGTAAAGACGGGTGCAGCCAAGGGAAGAGAGAATGTCGGCATAAGTAGCGAAAATCCCGATGAGAATTCGGGACGCCTAAAGCCTAAGGTTTCCTGGGGAAGGTTCGTCCTCCCAGGGTTAGGCGGGTGCTAAGCTGAGGCCGAAAGGCGTAGGTGATGCACAGCTGGTTAATATTCCAGCCCTACCTGGTAAACGTTAATATCGAAGGGGGGACGGAGCAGGATAGACCATCCGGTCATTGGTTGTACCGGTTCAACCCAAAGGGTCTGCTTGTGGCAAATCCATGAGCAACAAAGGCCCGATGGGGAGTACGAGCTCAACCGCAAGGACGAGCGAAGTGGTCGAGTTTTGCTTCCAAGAAAAGCCTCGTAGAGAGTTTATCAGGTACCCGTACCGTAAACCGACACAGGTAGGTGAGGAGAATATCCTAAGGCGCGCGAGAGAACCCTCGCTAAGGAACTCGGCAATTTAACCCCGTAACTTCGGAAGAAGGGGTACCCACGTA
>DAOQVZ010000087.1:0-10645 GCA_035341815.1 bacterium | reverse complement strand
CGGGGCTTGTCCCGAACTCTACTCTGTTTCTCCTCAATTGTGAGGGGAACTCTACCCTGATACACTTACAAGGTGAGGGGTTTACCCTGAACTCTACCCTGATACACTTACAAGGTGAGGGGTTCTGTTTTTTATCTTTTTATCTTTGAACTCTGCCCGAAACATTGCCTCCCATTATACCTTCGACTTCTTTTACAGTAACCCTGTTGAAATCGCCGTTTATGGAATGTTTCAGACAGCTTGCAGCAACCGCAAAATTGAGCGAGTACTCGATATCTTTCCCGTTGATAAGTCCGTAGATTAGTCCGCTTGCAAAGGCATCTCCGCCTCCGACCCTGTCCACGATATCAGTGATTTCATATTTCTTGCTCAGGTAAAATTTATTTCCGTCGAAAAGACAGGCTGACCAGCCGTTGCAGTCGGCGCTTCTGCTTTCTCTCAGGGTTATCGCGATGGCTTTCATCCCGGGGAATTTTTCCATGACCTTTTTTGTAAGCTGTTGGTACCGGGAGGTATCAAGCTTGCCTTTTTCAACGGCTATATCGGCTTCAATGCCGAGCGATTTCTGGCAGTCTTCCTCGTTGGCTATGCCGTAATCGGCATACTTTACCAGCTCTGTCATTACCTCGGGGGCGGTTTTGCCGTATTTCCAGAGTTTCGAGCGGTAGTTGAAATCGCAGGAAACAGTCAATCCTGCATCTTTCGCGGCTTTAACGGCGGCCAGTGACAGGTCTGCCGCAGACTGGCTTATTGCAGGGGTAATGCCGGTAATATGGAACCAGCCTGCTCCCGCAAAAACCTTCTGCCAGTTGATGGAATCAGGCTGTGCAATGGATATCGCCGAGCCAAAACGGTCGTAAACAACCTTTGAACCTCTCTGGTTAGCCCCGTTTTCAAGGAAGTAAATTCCCATTCTGCCTTTTCCCCACAGTATAAGAGATGTATCTACCCCGAAACTCTTCAGGTTGGCAATGCAGGCCTTTGCTATTTCGTTGTCGGGCAGAACGGAAACGAAAGCGGCATCCACTCCGTAGTTTGCAAGTGAAACCGCCACGTTTGCCTCTCCTCCTCCGAAGGTTGCTTCAAGAAGCGGGGTCTGGAAAAGCCTGTCGGCCCCCTGTGACTTGAGCCGCAACATTATTTCTCCAAATGTGACTGCTCTGTTCGCACTCATTTTAGTCCTCCCGTGTGATTTGGTTAGAAGGGGAATTGTTTCATAATTTTAACATAAAGCGTCACCTGCTGTCAATTTCCATGGCTTTGGCAACTGCTTCTATTGCCTGCAGGTGATGCTGCCTGTAATGTTTAATAGTCGGCCTCCAGGGTGTCTGCAAAAAGCCGAGGAGTTTTGAAGGAGAAACATGTTTCCTGCAATATTCTGCTGTCAGCGCCAGGTTTTCAGTGCAGCTGTGGTTGCTTCCCGTTGGTATCTGGTCATAACCATGCGATTCAAGGTCAAGGTATGCTTTTACATAGTTGATGCTTTCATCGAAAACTTTTCCGTAATACCAGTTGCTCTGCACCACCGATTTGGGCATCTTTTCAAGGAATTCTTCCCTGTGGTTCCAGATATAATCAGACCATACCCACGCCCTCACTCCACTTTTTTCGGTTTCGTTCACCAGGTAATACAGGTCATGCCACCACAGTTCATACTGGCGTATTACCGCGTATGCCAGTTTTTTCTGGTGGCCTGCCGTTTCTTCGTCCATCCCGAGATGGAAAAACCGCGGCCTGTCAAAAAGGGCGATGACTTCTTCGATAATGTCCCTGCATACTCCGTAATATATATCCGTGGAAAGGCACCTTGAATATTTGCCGAGCCAGTTGTCGTGGCATGCCGAAAAATTAAGTTTAGGTATAGGTTCTATTCCCATCTCCCGCATTTTGCCAAGCTCTTTTTTCAGGCGTGAATGAGTCCATGAATTTCGAACTGCCAGTTCAGGGTGGCTTTCGTATTTGACGCCTTCTCCAAGGTCAATTACGGCCATGTTCATCCCTGTTTCCGCCATTTTCTTCATAAGGAGATTCCATACAGGCGTTTCGAATCTCAGATATGTCCTGGGAGGATACTTTGGTTTTTCGCCTTCCGCAAGCCTGTGGTCAGGCCCCCTGTCTTCCCACATGTTATATCCCAGGTGTAACAGATTTGCCCATATCAATCCTTTTTTCTTGCTCATTGCAGTCAGACCTCCTTTTTCCATCAAGATTTTTGTTCAATCCTGCTCAACTGCTGTATTTATGGGGTTGGGCAGGGAGGACCTTTATGAAAGCTTCCGCATGGGGGACTCCGAGTTTTTGCCCCCATATCTCCGCCCGCCGGTTTACAATGGTTTTAAGCCGTTTCCCGACCTGGCATTTATGCAGGTAAAACGCCTCGAGTTTTGTATTGAAATACCTGCTTATATCCACAAGCATATCGGGTTCGACATGCCTGATTTCTCCCCCTGAACTTGGGCCCCAGCTGTATAAACTGCCCAGTTTTACTTCCTGCCCCGCCTGTTTGAAAGCCCTGTATACGAGACTGCAGACGTTCCTGTGTTCCGGGTCTATGTCCAGCTGCTGCGTAAGGACTATTTCCGGCTCTTCCTTTTTTATCATATCTGCGAGAAGGTCAACGCAGTCCTTTTTTTCAGGGGCCACCAGTATGCATTCCCTGCTGTCCGGGATGCATAGTTTCCTGTATTCTTCGGTACCCAGGTAATAAAAGTTCCCTTCCCTGTCGCAGCAGAATCGCTGCTTGAAGTTGAGGAATACCGGCTTGAGTCCGAAAACGGCCGCCGCCCTGTCGGCTTCGCCGTGGCGGATGGACTGGCTTTCAAGGGGAAGAACGAAACGCCTGTATTCACCGTTTTCGTCAAGGTTGATGCCGGCCGAATCGTCAGTGGCCACAACGTATACGCCTTTGTATCCTTCGTCGATATACCTCGCCAGCGTTCCTCCCGCCTGGAATTCTATGTCGTCTGAATGGGCGCCTATTGCCATTACGGTCTTTTTCATAACTTTTCTCCATGAGCAGTTTTAATCTTTCTGGAAAAAGGTTGTTACTGAAATTTTTGATACGGTATCCTGTTTCCAGGAGGCAGGAGTTCCCCCTGCTGCCTCTATCTCCATGAATCCGCCGGCATCGTTGTATACGCTGTATCTTATTCCCTTGCCCTGCGGTTTTTCCTCCGGCGGCCTGTCGGCTATGTCAAAATAGAGGAATCCTTCTTCGAGCGGTTCCGCCTGCCTTCGTATCCGCAGGTTTTTGCCCGGGTCCCTGTATTCAATCCAACCTGCAATGGAAGATATTCCAACCTGGAACCTGCGGTTCCCTTCCGTTTTTATCCTGCAGAAGCCGTTTTCAAAGCTCCTGAACTCGTCACTCGGTCCGTAAAGGTCCCATACGTCTTTAACCGATTTTGAAGGGAGGATTACTTCACATCCCTCTTTGCAGTCAAACTGGGAAAGACTCCATGGACCGAGCATGCACATGTTTTTTCCCAATACCTTTGCACCTGCGTATGCAATGCCATCTATGCTTTTTAATGCCAAAAAGCCTTTTTTTGTTTCGACTTGAACCTGCCTGGTAAAGATTGCGGGAATGCCGGTTCCCATGTTGTTGACAAGGTCAATCTCCGCGGAAACATGAACCCTGTTTCTTCCCGAGTCGACAACCCTGTAGCAGGCGCCTGTAATTCCGGGAGGAACCCGCCAACTTCCCGTTGAATATTCGTACCCGAGGCATGACCCTTCTGGGGCGGGCCAGAGGGTGTCTCCCCCGGGGTTGATATATTCGTCTTTCGTGCTTTGCTCCGAAAAGACTTTCGGATTAATCCTGCTTATTACCTCTCCATCCAGAACGGTAAAAAATCTGCCTTCAAGAGAAAGTCCTATAATTATGCCGTTTTCTTCCGTCCCCACGAGATGATGCCTGTGTTTGCTCTTCTCAAACAGTCTCAGCAATTCCCTTCCTTTCATTTTACCCCCCTGCCGCAATCCAGTTTGAAGATAATCTCCTTAAAGTTTTCTTCGCTGACCCCTATGCTTTCAAGAAAATCTGCATGGCGGTCGAATACCCCCACTTCCTCAATGCAGTGAGAATCTGTCCCGGGTGAAATTTTCACTCCTTCCTCAAGACATGTCTCAAAAAAAGCAGGGTCGGAAATGTTGTTATAGTGAAAATTGAGTTCTGCGGCAACCCTGTATGATTTAAGCATTCGTGCAACAGGTTTGTAAAGGTGCCGGGGGAGAGGAAGATTGTTGCGGCAGAAAATCCTGAAAGGATGAGCCAGAACGGAGATGCCCTGTTTGCACAGCGCCTCGTTTGAGCGCATGAAAAGCTCTTCCTTTTTCTGCGCCGTGCAAGATGAAAACTCACGGTCGCTGAACAAAAAATGTATGCCGCCTACAAGCATGGCAGCATCCTGTCTGTCCTCGGGCAAAAGATTCAGGTTGCCGGAACGGTCAACGTCAACTTCAAATCCCGTCTTTGCAAAGCAGGGAGAATGTTTCTTTATTTCGTTTCTGTAATCTTCCATGCGGGTCGGGCAGAGCATATTGGCTCTTTTCATGAAAGAAGGATCAGAAAGAGAATTCCAGCAGACGGCATTTTCAAAATAAAGGTGGCTGGCATGCTCGGTGAAGGCAATATATTCCATCCCTGCATCCTTTGCTTTTGCAACCGCGTCGCTGACAGTAATGTCCGTGGAGCAATAGGCAAATTCCGTGTGGCAGTGATTGTCAAAAATAGTATAAGCGTTTTTCATGGCACAGATATCGCAAATTAAAAAGACAGTTGTTTTATTAAAACATTGCATCCCCTTTTTGTCAATCAGCGCTTAAAGAAGCTTAATTGGGGAAAGCCATTATGTCATACGAAATGTTCAAACACCCTGTTTGCAAGAAGTATTCCTTTGTCTGTCAGCCTGTATTTCCCATGTTTTTCTTCCAGCAGTCCGTTTGACTTAAGCTCTTCCACCTTTTCTTCGTAGCCTGTGAAAAAAGCTTTTTCAACTCCCTGCGACATGCGCAGTCCCAGGAAAATCGTCTCCTGGCGTTTCATGAGAGGAGTGACTTTCGTTTCTTCGGCAACTGCATTGCAGGGAGAAGAAAGGTACTTTTCAAGGGAGGATGTGTTTGCCCGCCTGCAGCCGTTCAAGTGGGAATGGGCCGCAACTCCCAGTCCGAGGTAGCTGCCGTTTTGCCAGTAGGTAATGTTATGCATGCATTCTCTGCCGTCAAGGGCAAAATTGGAAATCTCGTACCTGGAATATCCTTTTTCTTTCAGGTATTGAACCGCTAAAAGGTACATGTCCGCATCTTCGTCCTCGGATGGGAAGTCAAGGCTGTTTTTTTTCTTCTCCTCCCACAAAGGGGTTCCTTCTTCAAGCTGCAGGTTGTAGACCGAAAGGTGCTGTGGATCAAGAAATACAGCTTTCTGTAAATCTTTCCGCCACATTTCCATGTCCTGGCAGGGCAGTGCGAACATCAGGTCCAAGTTTATATTTTCAAATCCGACATTCCTGCATGATTCATATGTTCTGACTGCTTCTTTAGCCGTATGAATCCTTCCGAGAATAGAGAGGAGCCTGTCGTCAAAACTCTGCACCCCCAGGGAAATCCGGTTAATTCCCAGTTGCCGGAAATCCCTGAGTTTTTCCTTCCCGGCAGTTGCCGGGTTTGTTTCAATTGTGATTTCAATATCCGTTGAAAAAGAAGGGCAGGCTGAGGATATCCCGGAAAAGATTTTTTCAATATGCCCGGGCGAAAGCAGGCTTGGAGTTCCTCCTCCCATATAGATGGAGGATATGCCGTCAGAAAGCATATCCCGGCGTGCAGCAAGCTCTGCACAAAGAGCATCGGCATACCTGGCGAAAATTTCCTCTCCATGGCCTGCATATGATACAAAGTCGCAGTAGCTGCACTTTCTTTTGCAAAAAGGAATATGTATGTAAAGGGCTATCATTTTCAAAATGGGGGCAGGTGTCCTGCCAGGATACGCCGCCACTTAGTCCCCGTAATGTTTTTGCAGCTCTTGTTTTTGAGCTATTGAGGACGTACCTCTACGAGAAAAAGGCATAGAAGTGCGATAAATCGTTTATGCCGGGTTCATCCCGGGCTTGTCCGGGGCACCGCTGCAAAAGATAATAAAGAAGTGTGACTTGTTCCGTTAGGGTCACCGCAGCGGCACCAGTGAAAGGAAACCGCTTCAATGATAATCTGTTCAGTCGAAATCAAAATGTATTACTTGTTCATCTTAAGCACGGAAAGAAAAACCTCCTGGGGTATATCCACACTGCCTATCCTTTTCATCCTGCTCTTTCCTTCCTTCTGCTTTTCAAGGAGTTTCCTTTTCCTTGTGATATCTCCACCGTAGCATTTCTGCAGTACGTCCTTGCGCACGGGCGGTATGCTTTCTCTGGCAACAACCTTGCTTCCTATTACCGCTTGTATGGGAATCTCGAACTGGTGGCGGGGGATAAGGGTGCGCAGCTTGGCAGCCAGTGCCCTTCCTACGTACTGGGCCTGCTCCCTTGTAACGATGGAACTCAGGGCGTCGACAGGCTCATAGTTGAGAAGGATATCCATCCTGACGACATCTGAAACCCGGTAGCCAGTAATCTCGTAGTCCATGGAGGCATAGCCACGCGTGCAGGCTTTGAGCATGTCGTGAAAATCTACGATAATGCGCGAGAGAGGCAGTTCGAATACGAGCATGACGCGGGTAGGGTCAAGATATTCGGTTGAAATGAAATCACCGTTCTTGTCTTTTGCCAGCTGCATGACTGCTCCAAGGTATTCAGCAGGGGAAAGCACGGTAAGCCTGCAATAAGGTTCTTCTATCGTTTCAATTTCTCCTATGGGAGGCAAAAACGATGGGTTGTCAACCATCCTGGACGTCTTATTCTTGAGGTTCACTTTGAAAACAACGCTTGGGGCAGTAGCGATTATATTGAGGTTAAATTCCCGTTCCAGCCTTTCCTGTACAATTTCAAGATGGAGAAGTCCCAGAAACCCGCACCGGAATCCGAATCCCAGAGCGGATGACGTTTCCTGCTCGTAGTAAAAAGATGCGTCGTTCAGCTGGAGTTTACCCATGGCGTCCTTAAGCATGTCGTAATCATGTCCTTCCACGGGATAAAATCCGCAGAAGACCATCGGTTTCATATGCCTGTATCCCGGCAGAGCTTTCCCTGCCGGTCTTGTTGCGTCAGTAATTGTATCGCCCACCCTGCAGTCGCGGACGTCTTTTATGCCTGCGATGACATACCCGACCTCACCCGCTGAAATTCCCGCGCAAGGAATCATTCCCATCCTGAGGAATCCCGCCTCCTGGACTTCAAAGTCCTTGCCGGAGCTCATCATCTTCATGTACATTCCTTTTTTTATCTGCCCGTTGAAAACCCTTATCCTGGCTATAACCCCTCGGAAGGAGTCGTAGTGGGAGTCAAAAATAAGAGCCTGGAGATGAGCAGTATCATCGGATTTCGGCGGAGGGATGCGCTCAATAACTGCCTTTAGTATATCTTCTATGCCCTGTCCGGTCTTGGCTGATGCAAGAAGAACTTCATGCGGAGAAATTCCAAAAGCGTTCTTCAGTTCTTCTTTAACCCGTTCAGGGTCTGCAGCGGGCAAGTCTATTTTGTTAACCACGGGTATTATCACAAGGTTGTTTTCTACCGCCAGGTATGCGTTCGCAAGGGTCTGCGCCTCTATGCCCTGTGTGGCGTCAACAAGAAGCACCGCCCCTTCGCAGGCGGCAAGGGAACGTGAGACCTCGTATGCAAAATCAACATGGCCGGGAGTATCTATAAGGTTGAAGATATATCCATCATACTCCATCCTTATCGCCTGGGCTTTTATGGTAATGCCTCTCTCCCTTTCCAGGTCCATGGTATCAAGCACCTGTTCGCGCATCTTCCTCTGCTCGATAGTACCCGTATAAGTGAGAAGCCTGTCGGCAAGGGTTGATTTTCCGTGGTCGATATGGGCTATTATTGAGAAATTCCTGATTTTATTAAGCATAACCCATCATAATACCATGAAAGGGGGTAAAAATGCAAAAATTACGGATAGTTCCGGCAAACTTGAACCCTGTACACCTGAAAATTTTACCGGATGCAGAAAAATCATTCCAGCCCGATGGATTTTCTCAGTATCAGGATGACGTCGGAGATGTCGACACCCGTGCTTGAGTTCATGTCTGCCACTCCCTTGAAACGGTCCGTATATGGGCTTTCGTATACCTGCCCATCAATAGTTATGGGCAAGCCTATCGCCATCCTCAGGCATAGTATCACGTCTGAAATATCTATGTTCCCGTCCCCGTTGATGTCGCCCTTTAACAGGGAAGGGTTTATCTTGAGAAGATAGGTGTTATTCTTCTCGTCAAACTCTGCAATAATATCCGGTGCGTCCGTAACGAGATAGAGCCATGCATTTTCCATGATAACGCCTGTCGTATCCCACAGGCAGGTGACCTGTTTAATCCCGTTGGGTTCAAGGTTGTCTACCGTCTCCTGGTATATCAGCTGGCCGTCGGTACTCTCCTTTCGTATTTCCACGGTAAACTCTCCCGTGTCCAGCGCACCCGTATTCTGTACCGTGCCGGTGAGAGAAACCAGGTTATCTGTTATGCTCTTGCAGGAGAGAGCTACCGCTTCCATATCAGGTAATACGCAGTTTATGGACAGGGTATTGTTTGCAGGTACATCTCCCTCAATTATCCCCTCGGGGTCAACCACGGCATAAAGGGCAATGGTTGCCGATGTCTCCGGCACAGTCCATTCGACAGAAACCGTTTCTTCTCCTCCCGGCAGAAGCTTTGAAGATATGACAACTGTTTCTATGAGGGCGCCTCCGTCCTGCGGGTCTCCCTTATAGAAAGACACGGGGATATTCTGCTGGGCGGTATTGCCTATATTTATTACCGCAACATAAAGCTCGGTAACGCTGCCACAGAAAGGATTTGCCGGATTTACAACAAAAGAGTCCGGTTTAAGTGCAAGGTCTGTACAGACTGTATGCATAAAAGCCGCCAGGTCGGTTGAGCCGAGCTGACGGGTTGGAATTATAACGGTTTTTCCTGTGAGAGTCTGCCTTTTCTCGTAGGAGATATCCACGTCAATTCTGTCATATAAACTTACAAGTGTGTCGTCTCCATAAAAAGCAATACAGGGAGAACGTTCTGTCTGGGTATCAAATGTCAACTGCTGAGGGTTGCCCCATACGGCAAGGGCTGTGTCGTAAAAAGACGCCCAGAGGTCGGAACTGTATTCCGACGGCTCCGCCCAGCATATTGCCATCCTTCCTTCCGGACTGCGCGCTATGCGGAAGGAGGCAAGGTTGCTGGAATATTCGTCAAATGTATATTCGGTAACAATACTTGAACCTGACTGATAAGGCAACAGGGAACAGATGGTGTTATCTTTAAACCAGTAGACCCTCGAAGACGTATCTGTCCAGAGAAACTTGACATTTCCGTCAACAAGAGAATCGGTTGTTATCCGAGATGGCGTATCCCATCGTTTACCCCATTGGTCGTTATAACGGAAAATGCGGAATATCTCCCTGTCGGTATCCGTGGAGGTATCATCGTCCATGTCGATGCAGACAAAAGCTGCGGAATACCATTGTGTATTATTATATGCAAAATCATAACTTATAATTGGTTTTTTGAAGTTGGAATAGGTATCTAAGTTGTCCACTACCTGGTCAGGCGCAGACCAGGCGGTATCGTTCCATATGGATGAATACATCTTGTTTGGATTTGCCGTGTTGCCCGTTAGATGGCCTGTCTCGTTGGCTATCCAGACAACCATCAAATCAGTTTTAGTCCCCCTGACCTTGGGACTCCTGTCTAACCATGCGTTATCGGTAAAAGTGTAGGGAGCGGACCAGGTCTGGTCGCCCGGGTCATAAAAGGAAACGCATATTTCAAGATTCTGCGTCATATCTTCAAAGGTAGCATCATCGGCAAGAGCTGTTTTCCCGTTTTCCCATACCACCGCTGCCCGGCCATCAGCAAAGACGATGATGTCGGGATGGAAGTCTGCCGTCCCGTCGTCTGCCACCGTTTGCGGTGCAGACCAGACCGCACCGTCGTAGTAGGAAAAGACCAGTTTGGTACGGTTGAGCGCGCCCCGGGCAGGGTCGTCGTACAGCCATGCCGCATAAAGATATGAACCTGAAGAAGAAAGGGACGGTTCAGAGTAGGGAAACACTTCTTCCTGGAGAGTAGAATACTTTACTGCAGCGGTTTTGCCGTCGTCCTGCGGCAGAACCTTTGTCTGCAGCACCCTTCCCCCGGTGAACAGCCCGTAGTTCTCCGAGTCCAGATAATCCCTGGGGAAAGTCCTCGGTGTCTGTTCTCCGAGGAAAGGCATGTCTCCCGACTTGCTCATGCTTCCTATAAGAGACCAGTCCCAGCGCAGGACCTCGTTTTCCCATGTGAATATAAGAGCGTAAACCGTAAAGCCTCCGTTGAGGTAAAGGGAGAGTTCCTCGAGAGTCGGCTCCTGGGGAAACTGCAGGCCGATATCCAGGCCGCCGCCTATCCATCCCTCCACCGCCAGCAGTTCGTCCACTCCCGCACCCAGGGAACCTCTGACATAGGGACCTATAGACAGCTGCCCGTTGATGGAAAGAGGGTCAAGCTCCA
>DAOQVZ010000086.1:0-10705 GCA_035341815.1 bacterium | reverse complement strand
GTCTTAATACTGTGCTTGCGCACTCGCCGTCAACTGTATCTCTTTTGCCTGACGACCTTACGACATTACTTTTGTAACTCTCAATAATGGTGGCAATAATGGGAAAAGACGACTTTCTGGTAGAAATTGGATGCGAAGATATGCCTTTATGGACGGGCAGTTATTTACAGGAGAAATGGGTACCTGTGATTGAAAGGATGCTAAAGGAAAACAGGATTGAATATGCTTCATTGAGATTTTTCCATACTTCAAGAAGGATTATTCTCTGTTTCAACGGCATCTCCCCAATGCAGAGCGATATTATAACCGAAATATCAGGCCCTCCTGTTGAAGCAGGAATTGACGAGAAAGGCAATTTTACCGCAGCTGCAAAAGGATTCGCAAAATCCCATAATGTAAAAGTCCAGGAACTGTTAATAAAGGAAAAAAAAGGAAGAAAAGTTCTTGCACTTCAGAAAAAAGAGAAAGGCAGAGCAGTAAAAAAAATAGCGGGAAATATAATTGTCGAAAGCATGAGAAATATTGAGATTCCCAGGGCAATGAAGTGGAAAAAACAAGGATTTAAATTCGTGAGGCCTGTCAGATGGATACTTGCCCTTATGGGCAGCGAAATTGTAAAAATAGAAATCGGAGATGTAAAAAGCGGCAGGTATTCTTTCGGACACAGGGTTCTAAGTCCGGAAAAATTCAGGGTTTCGTCTCCAAAAGAATATTTCGAAAAAGCACTGAAAAACTTTGTTGTTTTTGATAAGAACCTTCGCCTTGAGTTTGTCAAGGCAGCCCTGAAAAAAGAACTGCCTGCGGATACAGCATATGACGAAAGCCGCCTGGCGGAAATCCTGAATACCGTGGAGTATCCACTTGCATTGAAATGCAGCCTGAAAAAAGAATACATGGATATTCCCCCTGAAGTGGTAAGCGCCGTTATATTAAAACTGAACGGAATACCCATATATGACAAAAACGGTGAATTACAGCCTTTCTGCATATCGGTAACCGACGGAGTGAAAAGCGAAGATATAACAGGAAATTACCTTTCCGTGCTTTCAAGCAAAATGGACGATGCGATTTTCTTTATGAAACAGGACATGTCTCTTCCTTTTTCAGGATACACTGAAAATCTGAAAAAAATTTCCTACCATCCAAGGTGGGGAAGCGTATACGACAGGGTTGCGAGATTCAAAAAAATAGCGGCCATTGTTCTTGAATACATTGATGTTGAGAAGGAAGCAAAAGAGAATGTATACTCTATTATATCCCTGTGCAAAAATGACCTGTCCACGCTCATGGTTGCAGAATTCCCGTCTCTTGAAGGCATCATAGGGAGAATTTACGCTGAAAAAAATGGATTCAACGAAATAATAGCGAAAGGCATCGAACAGCACTACTTCCCAAAATCATCAGACGGGAAACTTCCCGACAGCATCGAAGCTTCAGTCGTATCTCTTGTCGCAAGGATAGAATCCCTCTGTGGAATGTTTCTTGATAATATTGAAATAAAGGGAACGGGAGACCCATACGGGGTTAAAAAAATTGCAAACGGCCTCATAGAAATATCATGGAATAAAAAATTTTGTTTCCCTCTCAAAACGGTAGTAAGCCGCAGCCTCCAGGTTTTTGTCGAAAATACGGATGACACCCTTCCCAAAATAGTTTCATTCCTATTGCAGAGGGTTGAAAACATTCTTGCCGCAGAGGAATTCTCTCCGGGAATAAGAAAAGCTGTAATTTTGGCAGAGAAGGAAAATCTGCTTAACATAAGATTAAAGACTGACTCGCTCAAAAAGTTTTTTTCAGGCGGCCAGGGACATAATGTTCTCGTGCCCTTTATAAGGGTCGCCAATATACTTAAACAGGCAGAAGAGAAGAAAATTGCGGTGGCTGAAAAAGTAAATGAAGAAATCCTGTGCGAAGAAATGGAAAGAAAGCTTTACGATTTTTACAGGAAAACGGAAAACTCTCTGAAAAACTCTTACAAAAACGGAGAATATCTTGTTTTTCTTGAAAAGCTGACAGAATGGCGCAGCCTGATAGATAAATTTTTCGACGAAATACTTGTCATGTGCAACGACGAAAAAATGAGGAGCAACCGCCTTTCCATTTTGAAACAGATTAACGACATATTCAGCCTTTTTGCAGACTTCTCGTTGATTCCCATAGTGGAGGTTGAAAATGCTTAAATCGCTTGATAAAGAAATCTGCTCTGCCCTCAGGAAAGAAGAGGCAAAGCAGGCTTCCACCATAACCCTGATTCCTTCCGAAAATATTGTAAGCAGGGAGGTATTGAAAATCACGGGGTCAATACTTACCAATAAATACGCGGAGGGATATCCCGGCAAAAGATATTACGGGGGCTGCAAGTATATTGATGTGATAGAGAAAATCGCTGTGGAACGGGCATGCAGAATTTTCAAAGCAGAGCATGCAAATGTTCAGCCTCATTCCGGCAGCCAGGCAAATATGGCAGTATATTACACCATACTGAAGCCCGGGGATAAAATAGTTGCAATGCATATGTCTGCAGGAGGCCACCTTACGCACGGAATACCTGTAAATTTCTCCGGAACTTTTTACAGCCCTTCATTTTATACCGTTGACAGGGAAAGTGAAAAAATAGATTATGAAAATGTCAGGGAGATAGCTTTGAGAGAAAAACCCAAGGTCATTGTCTGCGGCGCAAGTTCGTACTCGAGAACTCTTGAATTCAAGAAATTTTCCAAAATCGCAGAAGAAGCCGGAGCTTACCTGTTTGCAGACATTGCCCATATTGCAGGGCTTGTAGCTGCCGGTCTCCATCCCTCGCCAGTAGAATGCTCTGATTTTGTGACCTCGACAACCCATAAGACTTTGAGAGGGCCAAGGGGAGGCTTCATTCTCTGCAAGGAAAAATATGCATCGAAAATCAACAGCTCTGTTATGCCAGGCATCCAGGGTGGTCCAATCATGAATAACATAGCGGCAAAAGCCGTATCCTTTAAGGAAGCCATGAAACCCGAATTCATTTCTTACCAGCAGCAGGTAATAAGAAACTGCAAGAAATTGTGCGGGGAAATGGCAAAAAGAGGTTACAGAATCGTGAGCGGAGGAACAGATAACCACCTGTTCGTAATGGATTTGAGCAATAAAGGACTAACCGGCATGGAAGCCCAGGCTTTGCTTGAAGATGCAAGAATTATAACAAATAAAAACCTTGTGCCTTTTGACACTTTATCTCCAAATATAACCAGCGGTATAAGAATGGGAACTCCTTCAGTGACAAGCAGGGGAATGAAGGAAAAAGAAATGGAAATGATTGCCGAATGGATAGATGAAATACTGAAACATAGAAACGAAACAAAAATATTGAAGGATATATCGAAAAGTATAAGGAGGTTCTCTCTTGAATATCCAATCTATCCGGCGGCCTGAATGGGACGAATATTTCATGAGAATTGCCGAACTCGTAAGTAGCCGTTCGACCTGCTTAAGAAGGAGAGTCGGTGCGGTACTGGTCAGAGAAAAGAGGATACTGGCAACGGGATACAACGGCGCTCCCTCCGGACTCAAACACTGCATGGAAACAGGCTGTCTAAGAGAAAAAATGGGGATACCTTCAGGCGAAAAGCACGAATTATGCAGAGGACTTCATGCTGAGCAGAATGCCATAATACAGTCTGCTTACCATGGGATTTCAATAAAAGGAAGCATTCTTTACATAACCTGCCATCCATGCAGCGTTTGCTCAAAGATGATAATAAACGCAGGCATAAAGGAAGTAGTCATAAAAGAACATTACCCTGACAAGATTGCTTCGCAGATGCTTGAAGAAGCCGGCATAAAAGTCAGGCTGCTTAACTACGGGAAAAAGGAGACTTGAAAATTCCGCGTAACCGTTCATGATTTCATACAAATACAAAATATTGCCTATGCTCAAAAATGATATTAATCTTTTATGCTTTTTTTTGAGCGCAATTATGTAAAATGTCAATGGATAAAGAAAATATTCCCGCACTGATACTTGAAATACTCAAGGCAAGGGGCTTTGAAACCGAAGAGGAGATGCGCTCATTTCTTTTTTCAGGCATTTCAAGCCTTTCAGACCCTTTCACCATACCAAGGCTTAAAGAAGCCTGCGAAACACTGCTCGAAGCAATGTCTCAGGAGAAAAAAATATTCGTATACGGAGACGGGGATGTCGATGGTATATGCTCGGCTTTCCTATTATTGGCCTTTATGAACGGACAGGGAATGAAAACTCCGTTTTACCTCACACACAGGCTCGACGAAAACTACGAAATGGAAACCGCATTCATAGACGAGCTCAAGAAAAATGGATATTCCATCCTTATTACAGTTGACTGCGGGATTTCTTCATTGGAAGCAATGAGAAAAGCGGAAGAATCAGGCATAAAGTGTATTATACTTGACCACCATATCGGGGACAACCGCAAAAATCTTCCGGCTTCTCATATATATGTAAATCCCTATACGGACAAATGGGATGCAAACGTAAGTTGCCTGAGCGGAGCGGGTATCGCATTTAAATTCGTTGCAGGCATGGAACAGCTGATGCCAAGCTGCAAGGGAAAAAAGGTTTCAGACTTGTTCGAAATACCTTGTCTTGCCTCGTTAGCGGATTTTGTTCCCCTCAAAGGCGAAAACAGAATTTTTGTGAAAGAAGGAATAAGGAGACTTCCGTTCACTTCGATAAAAGGGCTACAATTCATACAGGATTATTACGGCTTAAAACCGCCTCTCACAACGCGGGACATTATAATGAAACTGAATCCTAAATTGAATTCACCCGGAAGGCTTGGAAAACCTGAAGTTGTTCTCGAACTTTTTCTTGAAAACGATTCTGCAGTTATCTCAAAACTCATAGACGAAATTGACAGGATGGACAAAGAAAGATACCGGGCTGTCAGCAAAATAATGAAACAAATAGAATCAACCGAAGATTCATCGAGAGGATTTATACTTTCAGGCGATAATTGCAAAGGATTAAGCGGCATTATAGCTTCAAGACTTTCAGAGAAATACAACAGGCCATTCATGGTTTGCTACGAGAAAAACGAAACTGTCAGAGGCTCCATAAGAACGCCCGATGGATATTACCTTAACAATGTGAAATCAGAGATAGAAAAATACATGGACGAAATGGGAGGCCACCGCCATGCTGTTGGATTCAAGTGTTCGTCTGTGAATGTCGACAAGGTGAGAGAAGCATGGGATTCAGTAGAATGGAAGGCAGACGAAATCATGGCTTATGACTGCGAGTTAGATATCGACAGACTTAATCCCGTCATCATAGGGGAAATGTTCCGGTACCTTGAACCGTTCGGCAAGGGTAATCCCATGCCCATTTTTCTATGCAGGGACGTGTTTATAAAAAACATAAGAAACGGCAGCCAAAAAAGGTTCTGGGTCAAAAAAGAGGCTTCTTTTTTTGAAGCAGTAATGGCAAACGGACTCGATATTCCACAAGGCAAGGAAAAAACAGACGTTTATTATACCCCCTGCTTAAGAGAGGCAGGCGGATTATACAGGATTTTTCTTAGAATATCAGGTGTGGAAAATCAATGAATTTCCCCGGAAGGCTGCTGAATGGCAGGCCGTTTGACCTTTCCCGTCTTCATGCACGAGGTACATATGTTTATTCTTTTTCTTTCACCTTTTATATCAGCAAGCATAGTCTGAATATTCGGTTTCCACGTCCTTCTTGTTTTCTTATTGGAGTGACTTACCTTGTTCCCCGTACTTCCCTTTTTACCGCATATTTCACAAACCTTGCCCATTGGAACCTCCTGATTTAAATATTGTATAATAACTGTTTTTTTGCAACTTACGGCACAATATTGTTGTTCCCTACTTTATTTTACCTTCCTCTTTCAACATTTTTATTACATTGTTGGCATACACGTTAGCATTATCCCTGACCAGCACCCTGTTTATATATTTCATCCCTTTTTCAACATCATCATAGTAAATGAAATAAATTGAAGCTATGCTGCAAAGGACATCTATATCGTAGGGATTGAACCATTCTTCCCATTTGTAATAGCGAAGCGCTTCAGTGTATGCTCCCTGCCTGAGATAGACGGTGCCAAGATTTGCGTCCAGCTTTGCAAAATGAGGAAATATCCCGTTGTGTATTTCCAGGTAAACCTTCTTTGACTCCTCCAGACGGCCTGTTTCACCGTATACATAGGCAAGCTTGTATCTTGAAATATAATTATACGGGTTTATAGAGGAAACAACGAGATAATTATCTATTGCCTCTCCGGCATTTCCATTATCTTTTGCCCAGATACCCCTTTTCAGATAAACCTCCGGCAGCACCCTGTAAAAAGAGGTAAAAACACACATGACAAGCGAAACTAATAGTATAGTATACCATAATATTTTCGAAACATCAAGACTGGTTTCCTGCTGCTTTATTTTTCCGGCCGACAAGCCCATCAGGAACCAGAAATACATTGCAGTGGAAGGATTCCTGAGATTAGTAGAAAAAATATTATCAATGAGAACAGCCGCAAAACCTCCTATAACACCAATGAATACAATGTTTTCAAAACAGTCTTTTTTCACGCTTTTTCGCAGTAAAAAGACAATAACCGCCAAAAGGGCGATAAACAGGAAGAGTCCCAAAATCCCTGTTTCAGACCATATATGCAGATATTCGTTATGCGCATGGGTTGTCGTGGGAGTGGATTCTGCCTGCAGGAAATATTCTTTTATTCTGAAATACGGGTAGAAAAAAACGAAATTACCCAGTCCCCAGCCAGTCACGGGATTTCGTTTTATCATGGCTAAAGTTCCACGCCACAGATAAACCCTGATATTTGTCGTGAACCAGTTATGAATCGTGGGAAATAAGAAAACTGCGACTGCAAACAAAAAAATGAAAAAGCCCCATTTTTTTATGAAGCTTCCCTTGCTGTTGACAATAAGCATGACAGTAGAGATGCCGAAAAAAGTGGCGAAAATGGCCGCCCTCGACTTCACAAGAATGAGAGCTGTGAAAGCGGCTGCCAGGAAAACAATAAAAGCCGCCCTTTCTTTCTTTTCGATTGTCTCCGAAAAAATGGCAGAAAAAGAAATCACAATCAGCATCATTATATGTCCGGCAAAAAAGTTGGGATTGCCAAACGTGGAAACTGGATATTTCAGCTCTCCGAAAAACTGGAATATGGCGAGAAGAGAGGCAATGAATCCGGCTCCGAGCCAGAAATAGAACCATTTTTTTTCAATGACGCTGTTCATGGCACAGACAAAAATCATGAAATAAAGAAGATATTCCTCAAGCTGTTTTGCCGCGCCGTGTTTGACAGGCGCCATTAAAGCAGACAGGAGAATCCATCCGGCAAACAAAAGAAAAACCCTGAATGAATGTCTGTTGAAATTGAAAACTTTATTTTTAAGTATAAACGCTGCAGACAGGAGTATGCAGAACAGGAAACCCGTAATGTTTTTTACTATCACGTAATCATAGGCAGGCTTATATTTTAAAAGGGGGCCGATAAAAAGAAATATGAAACCGGCTGCTATGCAATACGCTTTTACATCTTCAGACCTGCCTTTTATATTATTCATTTTACCCGTCAATTTTTATAAGACTACCAAATACAGTTTTAAGCAACTGGAATTCCTGCATAAGGGCAGGATAACTGTTGAAGAGGAAGGGAAAGAGTTGACGTGCGAGTGCGCAAGCACAGATGCAAGACAAGGTGAAAAGCGCAAGCGTTCTGACTATAACCTTGCCCGGAGCTGTCTGAGCCTGCCGTATGGCAGGCGAGTCCGCCTTCGCCAAGGCTTAGGCCGGATAAATTCTCCGAGGTCTGATTTCACCGTGGTCCTTGCCTGTGCTGAGGCCAAAGGCGCAGCCTGTTTCGAGCACGGAAACTTCTTGCCTTCCTCTATCTTATGTCGGAATTTCAATAAATAAAGTTTCGTTCCAAAAGAAACAAAAATAAATTTGACGCTTACAGTTAAATATTGTAGCATTATGTAATGGGAATATCAAGTATCAACAGGAAGAAAATCATTAAAGAGCTTATAGGCAGAAAAGGAACGGCAACCGTTGCCGAGATTGTCAATATTCTGCATGTTTCGGAAGTTTCCGTAAGAAAATACCTTGAAGAGCTCGAGCGTGACAATTTCCTCTTGAGAACTTATGGAGGAGCGGTTTTGAAGGAGACTACATTTTCGGGAGAATTCTTCTTTGGCCATAAATCAAAGAAAAATATCAAGGAGAAGCAGGCAATAGCAAAGAAGGCTTTTTCCCTGATAGAAGATGACCAGACTGTATTCCTTGACACGGGAACAACGGTATTCGAACTGAGCAAGCTTATAAAGATATACGGGAAAAAACTGGTTGTGGCAACAAATTCTCTTTCCGTGGTATCGGAGCTTTCTCAGAACCAGCACGTGAAGGTTTTTGTCCTCGGAGGATTTCTGAGGCACGAGCTGATGGATTTTTCAGGTACATTCATAAAAGAAGAAATAAAACATCTCAATTTCAACCAGGCTTTCCTTGGAGTAGATGGGATTTCTGCAAAACACGGCATAACAACAACCGATTCCGTAACGGCAGAAGTTGAAAATGAAGTAATGGGAAAATCTCTTTCAATTAATATCCTTGCGGATTTTTCAAAAATAGGAAGGATATCTCTTATTCCATACGGAAAACTGGAAGATAGAAACATTGCCAAGACACTGATAACTGATTTAAAAGCTGACAAAAAAGAACTCGCGGCAATAAAAAACAAGTACGCCATTGAGACAATACAGATAAGAACGGAGTAAAAACAGGAAGGTTGATAACAGCGGAGAACAAAATGGAGAAACCTAAGATAGGACTTCTCGGACTTACCCTTGAATTATACAAAACCAAGGCACCCTCAATGATACCGAGTCTTGAAAACTTTTCAGGCGAACTGCGGGAAATCCTTTCAGACCGGGCAGAAATCGTCCACTACCCGCTTGGATATAACAGGAAAACCATATCGGAAGCATTTTCAAAATTTTCCGGGGCCGGGGTTGACGGAATCATACTGGTTTTTCTCTCCTACTCTCCAAGCCTTGTAATGCTTCCATCCTTGAAAAAGACTGATATTCCCATCCTGATATTCAACACGCAGAAACTTGAAAAGATAGGGCTGGATTTCTCTCCGAAGGATTCATCTTCCAACCACGGAATGCACGGTGTCCAGGACCTTGCAAGTGTTCTTCTCAGGGAGAAGATAAAGTTTTCGCTTATCACTGGCCATTGCAAAAAACCTGCCACTCTTGAAAAGGTATCAAGCTGGTGCATGGCTGCACGGGCAGCCTCAAGGCTTTCCAAAGCCAGAGTTGGAAGGATAGGCGGTCTTTTCAAGGACATGGGAGATTTTGCCATGGAATCGGAAGTACTGAGAAGCGCAACAGGAACAGGCACGGTAGAAGTAAGTGAGGATGAGCTTTCACAATTCCATGAATTTCCGGAGCCTTCCAATGAAGAGATAGAAAATGTCCTCGATTTCCGGATTGAATGGTCCCCTGACGTCGACAACAGTTCCCGCATAAATGCAATGAAGGCGTATTTCTTCATGAAGGAATTGTCAGTAAAGAAAGACATATCGGGATGGGCTGTCAATTTCGAGGGAATCGGCCAGTTTATGCCCATGCCGTTTCTCGGTGTATCATGCCTTCTCAAGGAAGGAATGGGCTACGGGGGAGAAGGAGACATATTTTCAGCCACCGCAGTTCTTCTTGCCCAGGCCGTTTCAAAAGGAAAGGCGACATTTACCGAGATGTTTACCACTGATTATAAAAATTCACGGATATACATGACTCACATGGGAGAATCCAATTTGGGACTCAGGAGAAAGGATGAACCTGTAAAAATGTTCTTGAACAAAATGGCTCTCGGCAACGGGATACCATCTGTTGTCCCGTCATTTTCCATCTGTCCCGGAAAATACACTCTTCTAAACCTGGCAGGTTCATCAAAAAACAGTCTTAGAATGATTATTTCGACTGTTGAGGTACTCGATGTGAAACCTTTCAGGGAAATGAAAACTCCGCATTTCCTCATCCAGCCGGAAAAGAAAGTCGAAGAATTTCTGACGGATTACAGCCTCCAGGGGGGCACGCACCATATTGCACTGGCCTCGGGAGATATAAGGGAAAGCCTGAAGTTTTTCGGCTTCATCAAGGGTCTTGAGACCGTGGAAATATAAGGACGAAAAATGGTAATATCTTTCGATAGCGGCACAACAAATACGAAGGTTTTCCTGTTTGACAGCAATGGAGAAATGATAGCTTCTGCATCCCACCCGACTCCGACATTTCACAGGGGAGCGGGTATCGTGGAACAGAATGCAGAAGACTGGTGGGAATCCATGCGCATGGCTTCAGAGAAGCTTTATTCAACTCAAAGGTGGGCTCCCGGAGATATAGAAGCCATCGGAATAAGCAGCCAGGGTGGGACATTTGTGCCTCTCGGCAAAGATTCGGTTCCCCTGCGGCCCGGCATCACATGGCTCGACAACAGGGGGGAATCTGAAGCCGAAAGAATCTCGAAAGGAAGGGATTCTGACTTCTTTTATTCAAAAACGGGCCATTATATGAGAGGATGGTCTCCCCCGGCAGTCATAAAATGGCTTGCAGAAAAAGAGGCTTCTGTCATCAGGGATATGAAACGGATATCTTTTGTTGCAGATTACCTGAATTACAGGCTCACGGG
>DAOQVZ010000085.1:895-10721 GCA_035341815.1 bacterium | reverse complement strand
ACTATACACGATATGATTTACACCCATCCGGCTATTTACCTTTTCAGAAAAACATGAAAGATACAATTTTATACGACCTGCCAGAAAACCTTATTGCCCAATATCCGCTTAAGAAAAGGGATTCCGCACGGCTAATGGTACTGGACCGCAGTACGGGAGAAATAAATGAAAAGGTTTTTTCAGAGGTTTCTGGTTATTTCGGGCAAGGAGATATTCTTGTTCTTAATGACAGCAGGGTTATTCCGGCCAGGCTTAAAGGCAGAAAGGAAACAGGAGGCAGGGTGGAGGTTTTCCTCCTGAAAAAGATTGCACCATTCAGGTGGGAAGTCCTGCTGAGAGGAAATGCCAGGGAAGGACATTCCTGCAGGATTGGAAAAGAGGGCAGGGATGATTTTATTACCGCGAAAATAAGTGAAAAGAAGGATAACGGAAGTTATATAGCCGAATTTAGCACTGATAAGGATGAATATATATTCAGCTTCGGAGAAGTTCCCCTGCCTCCATATATAAAAAGAGCGCCTGAAAAGAGCGATGAAGAATATTACCAGACAGTTTATGCGGAAAAAAAAGGGTCTGTGGCTTCCCATACCGCAGGGCTCCATTTTACCGAGCGGGTTCTCGGAGAAATTGCAGGAAGGGGCGTGGAGATTGTTTACCTGACCTTGCATATAGGATGGTCTTCCTTCAGGATGCTTAAAAAAGATAGTGATATTGTTGGGGAAGAGTTTTTTCAAATAAGCGAGGATGCCGCTGAATCTTTGAATAAAGCGAGGGATAAAGGGAAAAAGGTTTTTGCCGCAGGGACAAGCACCGTCAGGGCACTTGAGAGCTCTGTAGAAAAAGGGCGTATCAGGGCAGTTTCCGGATATACTGACCTGTTTATAAAATCGGGTTTCAAATTCCGCGCTGTAAACGGCATGATAACCAATTTTCATCTTCCTGGTTCCACCCATCTCTATCTCGTCTGCGGGTTTGCAGGGACTGCCCTGGTAGCAAAGGCATATAAACTTGCGGTTGAAAAAAAATACAGGTTTTATTCCTACGGCGACGCAATGCTTATAATTTAGACAGGCACTTTTAAGAATAATAATCAGGTGATGCAATGGGAAAAATATTTACCGGACAGTTTGAATTTATTTTATCTGCTTTTTTCACTTTTTTGATTTCTGTGCTGTATGCGGGCGAATTTCCTCTGAGAGTAAACGATATTTCAGGTTTTGACGGGCCATGGCCTATTGTCGCGGGACTTCCGTTTCCCGTGGGAGAGATAAGAGACGCTGATTCAATCAGAATAATGAGCGGCAAAGGAGAAGTTCCCTGCCAGATTGATATAACTGCCACATGGCGTGACGGAAGTATCCGCTGGGCGCTTGCAGGTTTCACGGCGTCGCCGCAGGGAGAATACAGGGTGGAATACGGAGGGGATGCGAAGAGAACCGTTTATCCAAAGCCTCTTGTTGTAAAACGTCAGGCTGACGGCGGGTTTAGCGTGGATACAGGTGCGGCCATATACCGGTTTGACAGAGATAAACTCCTGCCCGAAAACGGCTGGCTGGTATCCGGAGAAGAAAAGATACAGATATTTAGTGGTTCGGGTGCGGGGTCATACCTGGTTGACAATGCCGGCAGGACTGCAAGGATAGTCGGAAAAACGGCGGAAGTCCAAAACGAGGTATTAAGGGAAGGCCCGGGGCGCCTTGTCCTGAGGCGTTCAGGATGGTACGTAACCGATACGGGGGAAAAGGCTGCGAGGGCGGAGGTCTGGTTTTATTTTTCTGCGGGAACGCCCTGTTTTAAAATTACCCATTCGCTTGTGATAACCGAAGATACCAACAGGGTCTGGTTCAGGGATTACGGACTGGAGTTCAGTTCGCCGGCGGGTCCTTTGGAGGCATACTTTGCCGTGGGAGAACCGGGAGGTGATGAGGAGGTAAGGAAGATTTCCGATGGCGACGAGACATACATGCTGCAGGGAGAATACCCTCACTTTGCCGGTCGTGAGTACAGGGCGGCTATAGGAAAGTCTGAAGGCGGTAAAGATACGGTTGCAGAGGAGATAGAAATAGCCGGAGACTGGGGGCACGGAGATTACGGAAATTGGGGGATAACAATAGTGATGCCCTGGCTTGCAGAGAGGTTTCCCAAGGAGATATCGTTCGGGCACAGAGGGGCGCGGGCGGTGATATGGTCGGGACGCTCGGGCAAAGAGCTTGATTTCCGCACAGAAACTCTTATTGATGAATACTGGCAAAAGTGGGCTTTGGCAGGGACTCTGACTTCCAGAACACTGGCAGAAACGCCGAGTAATGCCCGGGGAACATGCCGTACGCACGACATCTGGATTCTGCCCCGGTGGGGGAAGTATTATGAAACTGAAGTAAGGAAAACGGCTCATGCGGCGGCGCGATGCGTGCTTGCCCTTGCAGACCCGAAATGGCTTTGTGCTACAGGGGCAATGGGGTGTCCCATGCTGGAGAAAGATACCGGAATGTTTCCCCTTGAAGAACAGGTTCTGTCTGATTGCTGGGAAAGGGTACTGATTCCCCTTCGTACATTTCCAATGAACGGCTTTATTTCCTGGGGATGCTTTCCGGATATGTACTATTCTTCCCCCGGAGGAGTTATCATGTCAAACAGTCACCTTCTCAGTGCGCTGAATGACTGCGGTTTAAGGCAGGTTCCTTTCAGGATGTATGCCCGCAGCGGGGAACGCAAATACCATGAATGGGGATGCAGATTCGGCGGTTTTACCGGAGACTACGGAATTGCCCACTGGGAAGTTCATGGAAAAGAAAAAGGCAGCTTTATCATTGGAGGACTGAATGATCTGCCTTTATTCTGGCAGGGAGATACACAGGCTTACGCCATTATTGACGGCGAGATAAGGCACTGGCTTAACGATTATCTGCTTAACGGGGACGAGCGTTCTCTTCAGCTTCTGGAAATGGTGAGGGATTACTGTCTAAAACACGGAAAACCGCAATTTAACCTGGTCAGCGCCGCAAGGATACTGCTGACTCTTTCCTTGCTGGACCGGAATGAAGAACTTCTCAAAATGTCTCAGGATTACATGTATAAATTTATTGACCTTGAAAGTCAGAACGGAATCAGCGGGAATAATCCTCTTTATAAGGATGAGCGAAATACTTATATTTTCCTGGAATATTATCTTGAAACCGGCGACGAATTTGTAAAAAAGGCATTACTCAAACTTCTTGACCATCGGTACCGCTTTGACAGGAGAGGCAACCCTGTTTCCCACAGGAATTACGATGGGCTCACGTATGCCGAAGCATACCGTATGACGGGAGACGGGAGGTATCTCCGGGTTGCGGAGCAAACGGTGCGGGACGCAGTATATTATTCCATCAGGCATCCCCTGTCTGCGGACCTGTCAGAATTGCCAGGGGATTTTCTCCAGTGGAAAACACTTCCGCACGGGATATGGCTGCCGCAGAATGAATACCATTCTTTCTTTATAGGAATACCGGCGGCTTTGAAACTGATTTCTGAAAAGGGATGGAGCGGTAAGAGAACGCCCGTTGTAATAAAATCACTTGATACAACTCAGGCAAAAGTGTTATTCAGCCACCGGCAGGGCAGGGATACGGAAATCAGTTTTTATTTTACCAGCGCACGTTCTGGCGTCAATCTGCAGGTATTCGGGTATCCGGATTTACCGGGCAAAGAAGCCGTCAAGGGCATAAAAACAGAACTTGAAAAAAGGATGCAATGGCCGGCTTCTCTTGTGAAACAACCTGACGATATCTATCATGCCCATATAAAAATGCCTTCGGAAACGCCAGGCGGACTCTATCTCCTTTCAACCGGGGGAAACGAATCCTTTACCGTACTCGACATAACGGGCGACAAGGCGGCCCTTTACTGCCCCGATGGATTCTGGGCGCCTTCGGGAAGCTTTATTCTGAGAAAATCCGAAGGTTCTTTCGGACGCGCGGGGGAAGGCATGCCTCTTTTTTTTCGGGTTCCCCCGGGGCTTGATGCACTAAAAATACTGGTAACGCGCCCCGCTGTTCTTAAAAGACCTGACGGCTCTGTAGCCATGGAAATATCCGATGCCGACGTGGGTACAATAAAGATTCCCGTCAAGGGGAAGGGCGGCATATGGAGCCTGGAACCTTACGTCCGAAACTTTCTGGGAGTGACTCCTCCGGCTTTTTTCAAACTGCTCAATGTTGAGCCTGTAGTGGCGGTGGGATTGCCGGATTTTCTTCCTGACGGGATAAATGAAGGGCTGCCGTCAGTTCCTGCGCAACTTCCGAAACCTGCTTCCGTAAAGCAATTTGCGCCCGGGGTTGAAGGAAGCTGTCTGAGGCTTTCGGGGAATAAAACTGTAAGATTCAACAGTGGTGCAGGTATTGCTTCGGGAGGATACACTTATTTTCCCGGAATGACGGGAACGGCCGAATTCTGGTTCAGGGCAGATAGTTCCACCCATGAAATGCCCATACTTCTTTTCCAGTCAATAGACTTTCCTTTCATAAGCGGACCTTCAATGCAGCTCAGGCACAGGTACTGGATAAGGGGAGGCAGGGATATTTACAGCATGATACAGCATGAGCTTTTACATGAAGAATCAAAAACTTATCCTGTTGGATTTCAGGCGAGACATTTTTTCAATGCGGGAGAATGGGTTCATATCGCATATACATGGGATGTCAGAACTGGTGAAAACGGCACTCAATCCGACATGGCAATTTTTCTGAACGGCAGGAAATTGACTTACGGCGAGGCTTCCTATGGACTGAAAATGGCGGATGGCAGGCGAAAATTGTACATTGATAAGGATGGGAACTATGTCGTCCTTGGACCTTTCAATGGAAGCATGGACATTTTGAGGTTATCTGACGTTATAAGGTATACCAATAATTTTACGCCGTCAGTAAAAGTGCCTCCCATGGATAAGAACACGAGAGCACTCTTTCTCTTTGACGATAATCTGGAAGGGATAACGGCATTTTCTCCGGAAAATGCAAAGGCTGAATGAAAAATGTTCAATTTCATGATAACAAAGAAGGATAAGGATACCAGAGCCAGGACGGGCAGGCTCAGGACTCCGCACGGTATAGTGCATACTCCATGCTTCATGCCCGTTGCAACTCTTGGAACTGTGAAAACGCTATCCTCGGAAGACCTGAAGGAGCTGAAGGTTGAGATGCTTATTTCCAACGCATATCACCTTTATCTTAAACCAGGGCTTGATATCATGGGAAAGGCGGGCGGCATACACCGGTTCATGAACTGGGAAAAACCCGTGGTTACCGACAGCGGAGGGTTCCAGATTTTCAGCCTTGAAAACGTCAGGGTGGAGGATGAAGGAGTCTGGTTCCGGTCAAAACTTGACGGTTCTTCCCATTTTATAACGCCCGAAAAATCCATGGATATACAAACCTGTATAGGTGCGGACATAGCCATGGCTTTTGATTATTGTCCGCGCCGGTGGAATGACTGCGGGGAGGTCAAAAAAAGCGTTGAGGTTACGATAAAATGGGCAAAAAGATGTGCCGGCCATCACGAGGGCGGGAGCCAATGGCTTTTCGGAATTCTCCAGGGGGGTATATACAGGGACCTAAGAATCTCATGCATGGAAAAGATGTCCGGTATGAATTTCCCGGGTTTCGGATTCGGGGGGCTAAGCATCGGAGAACCTTTTGAAGAAACTTCCTCGGCCGTTGAAGTAATGGTAGAAAATCTTCCCTCCGGGAAATTAAGGTATTTCATGGGACTGGGAATGCCCCTGCAGATACTGGAGATGGTTGAAAAAGGCGTTGACCTTTTTGACTGCGGTATGCCCACCCATATTGCGAGAACAGGTTCAACGATTACATGGAAGGGCAAGATAAATATAAAAGCCGGCAGGTACAAGAATGATTTTTCTCCGCTGGACGAAGATTGCGATTGTTCAGTATGCAGGAATTATACTAAAGCATACATAAGGCATCTTTTGAATACCAACGAGATACTGGGGCTCAGGTTGAATTCATACCACAACATATACTTTACAATGAGGTTCATGGAGAATATAAGAGAGTCCATAAAAAACGGCACTTTTAAAAAATTTAGTAAAAATTTCAAAAAGAAGTATAATATAAGGTCTCGCTGTGATTAAAAGATGGCGAAAAATACATTTTGAGGAAAAATATAAAGAGTGCCAGATTTGGCAGAACGTCTAACATAAACAGGAGGTCAATATGATATTCGGACAGGTACAACCCGCACAGGGCGGAGCAGCGGCAATAGGGGCGCTTTTACCTCTTATTCTTATATTTTTTGTTTTTTACTTTCTCCTGATTCTGCCACAGCAGAAAAAGCAGAAGGTACACAAAAAAATGCTCGATGAGATAAAGGAAGGGGATAAGATAATAACCGTTGGCGGGATACTGGGAACGGTAGGCAAGATAAAGGACAACGTCGTAACAGTTGAATTAAAAGACGGGGTTAAGGTGGATTTTGTCAGAAATGCCATCTCACAGGTGGTGAAAGGCGAAAGTGAACAGAAATGAAATTCCATACAGGATATTTTGAGATTCTTAACGGTTGTGCGGGAGATATGCTTGCGGGAAGCCTTATAGATGCAGGACTGCCTGTTGAGGAGCTGAAAAAGGAGCTTGAAAAGATTCCTCTTGATTCTTATCACATTGAAGCGGGCAAGGTGAGTAAAAAAACTTCTTACGGCCATTCTATGGAGGCGACACAGTTCAGGGTTCTTCCGGACGGAAAATGGGATGATTCGACTTCTTACATGAAAATTGTCGGGCTCATAGACTCAAGTTCTCTGAACGACAAAGAAAAGGAAGGCATTAAGAAGGTTTTCGATGTTCTTGCCCATGCCGAGGGCAGAGTTCACGGTGAAAGTCTTGACCACCTCCATTTTCATCAGGTCGGACAGGTTGATGCAATAGTTGAGGTTGCGAGCGTTGTCATAGGACTTGGAATTATGGGAGTGAAAAAAATATACAGCAGCAGCATAGGCGTTGCGAAACCTGCGCCTGCAACTGTCAATATGCTTAAGGGATTGCCTGTTGTTATGCAATCAGTAAACGCCGAGATAATCACTCCTACAGGTATTGCCATTATAAAAGGGCTGTGCAATATCATGGAGGATGTCTCCGGTTTTTCAATCGAAAGGGCGGGATACGGAGCGGGGGAGATGGAACTTCCTTATCCCAATATAGTCAAATTTTTTCTTTGTTCCGAAGAGCCGGGCAAAGACAGTGTTATGATGCTTCAGGCCAATATCGACGATATGAGCCCGGTAATGTTTGAAAGGCTTTTTGAAAGGCTTTTTAAGTCGGGAGCTCTCGATGTTTCTGTTTTTGCAGGAACAGGCAAGAAAAACCGGCCGGTTTTCAATCTCCAGGTTATGGTTCCCGAACATCTGCTGATGGGCGCGTCTGAAATAGTTTTTCGCGAGACAACCACTCTCGGAATAAGGGTAAGGAAGGAAACAAGGATGGTTCTTCAAAGAAATGAAGAAAAAATTATGACCAGGTGGGGAAATGTGCGCGTAAAGAGAGGGTATCTGAAAGGAGAGGAAGTAAATGCCGCCCCTGAATATGCAGATTGTGTGAAAATAGCTGAAAGAAATAATATTCCACTTAAAACTGTTTTCCTGGAAATATCAAAAATGCTTTAAAGAACGGTTAGATGAAGAAATATCAATGGGATTGCCGCGGACAAAGTTCCTCGCAAAGACAAAGATCGCCGGATTGCAAACGAAAAAAGTCGGAGTCCTGAATTGCCGGTCTTGCGCAGAAAAAATTCCAAATGTAAAGATTTGCTGGAAAAATTACACTGATTATGAAGGAATAATAAATGAAAGAAAATCTCGCGTCCCAATACGACCCGAAGGCTGCAGAATCCGAACTGTATGCTTTATGGGAAAAAGAGGGATATTTTGAAGCAAAAGGAAGGGGGAAAGGGCCCTATGTTATTGTCATTCCTCCTCCCAACGTAACAGGATTTTTACACATGGGCCATGCCTTGAATAATACCGTCCAGGATATAATAATAAGGCAGAAGCGAATGGAGGGGTATGAAGCGTTATGGGTTCCGGGAACAGACCATGCAGGTATTGCCACGCAGAATGTCGTGGAGAAGATGCTTGCCGAAAAGGGTGTCAGGAGGCATGAAATAGGCAGGGAAAAATTTATAGAAGAGGTCTGGAAATGGAAAGAAAAATACGGTTCACGAATCATATTCCAGCTCAAGGCTCTCGGAGCTTCATGTGCATGGTCGAGGTTGAGGTTTACAATGGATGAATCCCTCTCGCATGCCGTGACGGAAGCGTTTATAAGCCTGTACAATAAGAATTTGATATACAAAGGGGAGAAGATTATCAACTGGTGCCCCAGATGCACAACTGCTTTGTCTGACGAAGAGGTTGATTACAAGGATGAAGACGGTATGCTCTACTACATAAAATATCCGATGGTCAAAGGCGGTTGGGTAACGGTATCTACAACCAGGCCCGAGACGATGCTTGGAGATACAGCCGTGGCAGTGAATCCGACCGATGCAAGGTATAAAAATGTTCTGGGGAATGATGTCAGGCTTCCTTTTGTTGAAAGGCTTATAAAAATTGTTCCGGATGAATATGTGGACGCCGAATTCGGCACGGGGGCCGTAAAGGTTACCCCGAGCCATGACCCGAACGATTTTTTAATCGCCGAGAGGCATGAGCTTCCTTTTGTCACCATCATGGACGAAGAAGGAATCATGAATGAAAATGCGGGAGTTTTCAGGGGCCTGGACAGGTTTGAATGCAGGAAAAGAATACTGGTGGAACTTGAAGAAAAAGGATTGCTGGAAAAGACAGAGGCGTATTCAAACAGAGTAGGCCATTGCTACAGATGTAATACTATAATAGAGCCGTACCTGTCAAAACAATGGTTTGTTAAAATGAAAAGCCTTGCCGAGCCGGCGATTGAAGCGGCCGAAAGCGGGAAGCTTGCATTCTATCCTGAACGGTGGAAGAAGGTTTATCTCCAATGGCTCGCAGGTATAAGGGATTGGTGCATAAGCAGGCAGATATGGTGGGGCCACAGGATACCTGTCTGGTACTGCAATTCCTGCAGAGCGGATACAGAGAGCGGAGAGAAAGGAGTTTTTGTTTCTGCCGGCAAACCTGCACAATGTCCCTCCTGCGGTTCTTCGGATATTTACCAGGATACGGATGTTCTTGATACATGGTTTTCGTCATGGCTTTGGCCGTTTTCTGTTTTCGGGTGGCCTGAGAAGAGCGAAGAACTGAAAAAATTCTATCCAACCGACAGCCTTGTTACTGCCCAGGAGATAATATTTTTCTGGGTTGCGAGAATGGTGATGGCAGGTTACGAGTTCATGGGAGAGGCTCCTTTTGAAAATATCTTTATACATGGAACTGTGAGGGATAAGACGGGAAAGAAAATGAGCAAATCCCTCGGCAACTCCATCGACCCCGTGGAAATTATTGAAAATTACGGGGCAGACAGCCTGAGGTTTAGCCTTATATCCATGACAGCGCTGGGCCAGGATGTTTTTCTTTCGCCGACTTTTTATATCAAGGGAAGGAATTTCACCAACAAGATATGGAATGCTTCAAGATTTATATTTTCATGCGCCGATAAGGCAGGTATCGAAAAAATATCCGCTGATATTGATTACGGGAAACTGAATTTTGTCGATTCATGGCTTTTGTCGGAACTTGATTCGCTGGTGAAAAAGGTCGCGGAATCAATGGAACTTTTCAGGTTTAACGAAGCGCTGAACTTCCTTTACGATTTCTACTGGCATTCTTTCTGCGACTGGTACCTCGAAATTTCAA
>DAOQVZ010000085.1:0-885 GCA_035341815.1 bacterium | reverse complement strand
ATGAATATTTCAGTACCACTGTAATGCCTGTTCTCTTTCATGTGAATTGCGTTATGATGAAACTTCTTCATCCTTTTATACCTTTTATTACGGAAAAAATCTGGCAGGTAACACTGCAATACAGGGAAATGGAGACAAAAAGCATCGTAGTGAGCAGTTGGCCCGGATTGGAGAATTTCCATGAAAATAAAGCCGTAGACAAAATGGTCAGTCTCATTGAAATCGTAACTACAATAAGAGATATAAAAACAAGGTTTGCCATTCCCCTGACAAAAAATCTTGACTGCTACTTTGACAGGGAACTTGACGGGCTTGAAACATCTGTAGTAGCAAAGCTTGCGGGCATAGACAAGATTTTGGCTTACCCGCCGGGAGGAGTTGACGAAAGCGGCATGCTTGTCAGAAATCTTTTGCAGGGTAGGCTGGCAATATCTCTTGAAGGTATAATAGACTTCACGAAAGAGGCTCAGAAACTGCAAAAGGAAAAGGAGAGGCTTGAATCAATACTTGAAAAGATAAGCTGCAGACTTGGCAATCCGGAATTTGCGGAAAAGGCGCCCGAAGATGTCATATCGAAAGAGAAAGAAAAGAAAGCTCAGCTGGAAGAGAAAATAGGAAACATACAGAAAGATATTGATTTTATAAAAGGCTAAAAGGAATTTCGGAGAAACCCGGGATAAACGAGATAAATAAATCAGAAACTCCTCAACGTGAAAGAGATTCACGGTAGAGTTCCCCTGAAAAACTCGGGGTAAGCCCCGGGATAAGTAAATCATAACTCTTCACCGTGGAAGAGATTCACGGTAGAGTTCGGAGTAAAGGGTAAAGAAATTAGAAAAGGTGAATCATAACCCCTCACCTTGAAAGTGTAGCAAGGAAGAGTTC
>DAOQVZ010000084.1:0-10732 GCA_035341815.1 bacterium | reverse complement strand
CCAGCAATCCTGGAAGAATTAACATCTGTCCTGGTTTTAAGATAATTCACGGCTTGAACGCATCCCTGAAACATCCTCAAATAATATTCATCTGTAATTTTTTCAGGGAATCCCTGTTTATTGTACTTCATATACTCAGGTATCCTTGGATATTTTTCAAGGTCGACATCAAGCCCGGGATAAACCTGCAGCATCAGTGTCACAAACCCGTGCCTTGCCTGTTCCGCAGGGATGGGCTGTCTTCCTATGCCTGCGCCTGGAACAATAAGAAGCGCCGGGAAAGGACCCTTTCCGACTGGAACCGTAAGCCATCCGTAGAAACGTTGCCCCGCGGCATTAAAGTTAATCTTGTACACGCTTATCCTGTCGAACTTTTTGCCCTCAGGGTCGTAATCTTCAGGACGGCTTGCCTTATTTACATTATACGAAGATATTTCGCTGTCATTCATCTCGCATATGAATTCAATCTCAGGGTTAAGAGGTTCCTTTTCCAATTCTGACACGGCATCTTTCCAGAACTCCTGAAAATCCGGAGGCGTTGTTTGGGTCAGGCTCATCTCGTCAATCCTGTATCCAAACGTGGAAAAGCCTTCTTCCCATTCCGCGTCAGTTATATAAACCCTTACATGCAGGTCGAAAAAACCCGGAGACAGTCCTTCTGAAGGAACGACTATGCGTACACTGCGGTCAAGACAGGTTTCTCCGGTCCCCTCTTTAAAAGATTTCTTAACCATGTTATATGAAAGTTGCCATTCAACCTTGAAAGGCCTTTTGCGGGGGTAGAAAAATATTTCGATAATGTCTCCTTTCCTGAAAATCAGGTCATGCCTGACCCTCGAAAAAGAAGGCAAGTTTACTTCCCTGCTATCTTTAGAATAAGGCCTTGCCACATTCCACGTAAGTGCAAAAATATTCCTGCTGAAAAACATTAAAAATACCAGATAAATAAACCTGTATGCTTTATACATAATTCTCCTTACTGAAAAAAACATTTGTTTTACTAATCTTTCAGACACTTTTCCCTCCATTACTATCCTTCAATACATTCTCTTATTTAAACAGCATTTTTAATATATGTCAATTTTTTCTCCCCACAAAGGTACAGAATCCACGTCAGATTGACAGTTTGAGACACCTGTTATAAACTCTATCTGCCAGTTAACATTACAACATGGAAGGGGAAAAACCTTGAATATACTGATAGCTTCTATTAAGACTGAAACAAATACTTTTGCATCTGCGCCCACGACGTTAAATGATTTTCGCAGGGGAGTGGCAAGTTTTTCCACTTCAGGTGAAAATCAAAAAGATTTCCCTCGCGGCAAGGATATCCTAAACCACTTTCGGTCAACGCGCACTATAACCGGGGGATACATAAACTCGGCCGAAAAAAACGGCCTCTCACTGGAATACCTGATTTACTGCCAGGCAACCCCGGGGGGCACAGTAAAACAGGATGCTTACGATTTTTTAAAGGGAGAACTTCTGCAGCGCATGGATGAAGCCGAAGGATATGACGGCATACATCTGGATTTACACGGTGCAATGGTAAGCGAAAAGACTGAAGATGTGGAAGGGGATATCATTGCATCAGTGCGACAGAAGGCTGGAGACAGAATACCAATTGTAGTTACGCTGGATTTACACGCCAATATTACAGCTTTGATGGCAAGGGAAGCAAACGTAATCATCGGATATGACCAGTACCCGCATACCGATATGTATGAAAGAGGCATGGAAGCGGCAGATGTAATGGCATCCATTCTGAAAGGCAAGGTTGTTCCCACACTTGCCTACCGGCAGATACCCCTGATTACCCTGCCTCCGAAACAGTGCACCCTGACAGAACCTATGGCCTCCTTGCTGGCAAAAGCACACGACATAGAGAGAAAAGATAAAGTTATCAACGTGACACTTTCAATGGGATTCCCGTTTTCCGACATTCGGGATACCGGCGTATCGGTTCTGGTTACAACAAACAATGACAGAAGTTTGGCAGAGAACCTTGTGTCTGAAATGGCACATGCAATATGGGAGAAACGCGACGAATTTTCCGTTAGGCTCACTCCGATATCAGAAGCAATAGACTATGCCGGGAAGAAAGCAAAGGGACTGGTTGTGCTTGCAGATGGGTCTGATAACCCGGGAGGCGGCGGTCCCTGCGACGGCACTGTCATACTGCAGGAGTTCATTGACAATAAAGTAGAAAACGCTGTTGTAGCCGTCATCGCAGACCCCCAAAGTGTAAAACAGGCGATAGAGGCCGGTGTGGGCAATACCGTTACGCTAAAGCTGGGCGGTAAAACAGACAACCTTCATGGTAAACCTGTACAAATTACTGCCTACGTTAAACTGCTCTCTGACGGACGGTTTGTCCCTGAAGGATTGATGGGCGCCGGTGCAATCGGGAATATGGGGCGAACCGCAGTGCTGGTCAAGGAAGGAGTGGAGATAGTAGTAACTGAACACCGTCTCCAACCTTACGATACGGCCCTGCTGCGCAGCGTGGGTATTGAACCGACACGCAGGCGTCTCATTGCACTCAAGTCTGCCGTGCACTTCCGGGGAACCTATCAGAAAATTGCCGAGCGCATTTTTGATGCAGACACGCCCGGTGTTCACCGTCCGGATTTCAGCAGATTTCAATACAAAAATCTTCGTAAACCGATATATCCGTTACAACAACATGGAGAAGAAGGCCCCTTCCGCTGGTAGGCAACAAGAAAGGAATTGAGTTTATAAAAAGTCCTCCACTGGAACAGTCTTAAAAATTATTCCATTTTCCTGTTACGTGAAAGCCCGTAACAGAATATTATCAAGGAGATTAAAATAAGACTGATGGGAAGAGCCGAGAATAGTTTTAATTTCTCAATAAATGCTGAAAAAAGCAAGATTAAAGGCATCAATAGAGTGCCTGTAACCAGGAATACCGAAGATATCTCTTTAAAAGTTTTTTTGAGGTTCGCCAGGTCATAGCATAAACCGTATAGTATGTTTATCATGCCCAGTGCGATAAATGCTATATGGGAAAGCCTTAAAAACCTCCTGGGCAAAGCAGCATAATCTTCCATGCTCGAAGGCGGGGTAAGCGGCCCATTAAAAGCCCACATACTGACAATTGCTCCGATTATAATCCCTGTCACTATCCAGAACCATCCGAAAAAAATAATTTTTCTTTTCATTTTTTTGTATAACATAGAAACTCTACAAAGAGAAAGAAGAAGAACATGTCTATTATGCCAAAAATCAGAAATAGATTGTGCGGCAGATACTCAACTGAAAAGTAGTAAAAAACAATTAAGGAATATGCCAGTTTATATAAAGTCCCAACCTTTACCAGATCCCTGTTCCTGTGGATGTTGAGATATATCATATAATACGCAATGCCGACAACAATAACAAAAGCTCCTGATAAAGAAAGATAAGCAGGATATTCCGGAACAGGTATGTTTAAAAATCTATAAACAGGCCTGTAGAAAAATAAAAAGGTTATCCCCAAAACTATATCATAAATCGCTGCCGTCAAAAATAATGCCTTATAATAGATATCTTTTCGTTTCTCTTCCATATTTAATCCTCCTATTTAAACCGAACCTCTCCTGCCTTTCTCTCGGGAAGGTATCTCAGCCCTCCCTTGAAAGCCAGGTTTATTGCCAGTATCCCGAGGAAAAAGAAGAGGCTTCTCGGTTCCGGTTTTTTAATAAGATGGAAAAAAGCCCTGATGATTCTTTTAAAAACCCTTCCTGCAGAATAAAAATCCCTCGCTAACTGGTTTATCCCTTCCTGCAGTTCTTCCGGAGTCATAAGTTCCGGTTTGATTACAACATTCCTGAAATTAAACAAACGCCAGTCTTCAGACACTATCCTGTTCTGTTCCTTATATTCATTAAATATTTCTGTCCCCGATATGGGAGTCAGGGTAGACAGGAACAGGGCATCCATGTTGACGTCATCTGTAAATAGAAGTATCTTTTTTAAGGTATCCAAGCTGTCATTGTCAAAACCTACAATGAACCCGCTTTCAATCGCAATCCCGTAACTGTGTATCTTGTCCACCGCTTTTTTATAATCTGCATTCCTGCCTGACGGCTTATTCATTTTTTTCAGATTACCTGAGGAAAAAGATTCAAAGCCAATAAACAACCCGAAACAACCGCTCTCAGCAGCCAGCCTTAAAAGTTCTTCGTCTTCCGATATATCCAGCGTTGACTGTCCTATCCAGTATATTTTCAGAGGTATAAGGGCTCTGAACAGCTGCTTTGCATGAACCCTGTCAGATATGATATTGTCGTCTACAAAAAAGATGAATTTTCTTGGCCATGAGATAACGGATTTAACGTCTTTGATAACCTGTTCTATCGGTCTATACCGGTAATGATACTTATAAAAAACAATGTCAGAACAGAACCTGCACCTGTTAATGCAACCTCGCCCTGACTCAACAAAATTCGTATTGATATATCCTTTGCCGCTGAATATATTTCTTTTGGGAATTTTCATATCAAGCGGCCTCCTCTGGGTACTCACATAACTTTTCTTTAACCTGCCTTCTTTAAAATCCCTGATTAGTTCCGGCCAGGTTTCTTCTGCGTCTCCGACAACTATACAATCAGCGTTTTTTTCAGCCTCTTTTGGCATTAACGAGGGATGATACCCTCCCAGAACCACCTTTACTCCCTTTTCCCTGAATTGCCGGGATAACTGGTATGCCCTGGGAGCAAGAGATGTAGGAACGGACATTACCACTAAATCGGCTTTCTGGTTAGCAGGTATTACCGGTTCAACCTGCTCATCAAGCAGTTCAACCCTTATATCATCGGGTGTCAGAGCTGCAATATTGGCAAATGCCAGGCTTGGGAACCTCAGGAATAAACTGCTTTTGGGTTTTTCCCCTGCGCCGGATACCTTCAAACATTCCCTTATAAGTGAAATTAAGAGTATCTTCATTAAATAGTCCGGGTGTTTATCCTTTCATAACCTTGTTGAAAAAGTGATTAAAATTTGAATATCCATATATAATTCTACAATAAACCAAACATTTTTAAAATTATACGTCCACAAAAATTTCTTCCTGTTTTTTCGTGTTATAATAGAGATAGAGGAGTGGAGTTCCCCATCAACCTGCCAACCTGCGCAAAGGCTTCGGCAGGCAAGCATCTTCTGCCGCCGCTACTATTGATATACGCATAATTAAAATCGCTCTGGTAAGTCCATGTGTAATAGGACAAAAGGATACAGAATAAGGTTGTATCAAAAACAGATGAAAGTTGAAAATGAAAAAAATAAAAAGACACTTCGCAGAATGGAAACCCGCGGTCTCTCCCGGGCAGGTTTTTTCAGGAGATATCGGGCTGAACGAACTGCAGTTTAACGGCGGCAATCTTTACTGGATTGAAATGAGACCTTCTGAAAAAGGCCGTTATGCAGTTGTGAAAATGGATGGAAAAGAAAAAGAAAACAGGGATATAATACCTCCAGATTTTAATGCAAGGACAAGGGTCCATGAATACGGCGGAGGTTCTTATACTGTTTTCAATAAAATAGTTTATTTTTCAAATTTCAGGGACCAGAGAATTTACAGGTGTACCGAAGGGTCTTCTAAGGTACAACCTCTTACCCCTGGAAAAAATAAAGACGGTTCACTCGGAAAGTATGCTTCCCTGACTGTCAGTCCGGACGGACGGTGGTTGCTCTTTGTCTATGAAAAAGAGCATGCCTGCAGAGAAAACGAAAACTTTGTCGCTCTTCTGGACCTGAGCGTCAAGAAAAATTCAGAGCCGGAGATAATAGCAAAAGGCTGCGACTTTTACGCTGCCCCTGTTTTTTCACCGGACGGCAGGAAGATATCATGGCTGCAGTGGAATCATCCAGATATGCCGTGGGACAGCACTGAACTGATAATGGGCAATTTCAGTTCCGGCAGAATCAAGGGGATAAAAAAAATTGATGGTGGAAAGGGTATTTCCATCTGCTTCCCTGATTTTGATGAAGAAGGCAGGCTCTACTATATTAAAGATTTCAAAGCAAGAGATCCAGGAGATCCTGAAAACTGGTGGAATATCTACCGCTATACGGACAAAATTGAAATGGTTACCTCAATGAAGGCAGAATTCGGTGAACCTCACTGGGTCTTTGGACAGAGCAATTACGGTTTCCTTTCAGACGGGAAGATTGCGGCAAAGATGCTGAAGGATGAAAAGGATTGCCTTGTAGTTATTGATCCTGAAACCGGAACCCTTACTGATATTGAAACCGGCTTGTGCTCATACAGATGCATCCGGACAGACAATAAAAATAGCATCTTTTTTCTCGGCGCCGGAAGCAGAAAAAGTTCAGCTGTTTATTCTATGCACATGTCTTCCGGGAAGCAAACCCTGAATTTCATAAAAAGCAGTTCGCATGTCGGGTTGAAAGACGTTGATATCTCTACAGCTGAACCCATTGAGTACCCGACAAAAGACGGAGGAAAAGCATATGCGTTTTTCTATCGTCCCAGAAACAGCAGGTTTACCGCCCCAAAAGAAGAAAAACCTCCCCTGCTGGTCATGGCACACGGGGGCCCCACGGCAAGAACAAATTCATCCTTCTCACCTGTTATACAATTCTGGACGACAGCGGGCTTCTCCGTTGTCGACGTAAACTACAGGGGAAGCACGGGATACGGCAGAAGATACAGGGATGCCCTTCTTTCCCGGTGGGGATTAATAGATACCTCCGACGTGGCGGATGCGGTAAGATACCTTTTAAAGAACAATATGGCCGCTGCGGATAAGGTAGTTGTCAGAGGAGGAAGTGCGGGAGGTTACATGGTACAGAGAATAATGACGGAATATCCCGACCTGATAAAAGCAGGGGCGAGTTATTACGGCATAGGGAACCTTGTTACCCTGGCCGAACAGACCCACAAGTTTGAATCGCGTTACATTGACAACCTGTTGGGAGAAAAATTTTCTCTAAGCAGGAGAAGGTACAAAAGACGTTCGCCGGTAAACTACATGGACAGGTTGAAAGCTCCCATGATTATTTTCCAGGGCAGTGACGACAGGATTGTCACTCCCGAATGTTCAAGAGAGATTGCCAGTGCGCTGAAAAAGCTCGGAATAAGGCATGAATACGTGGAGTATGCAGGTGAATCCCATGGATTCAGGTCAAAGGAAAACAGGGCAGATTCCCTGAAAAAGGAGTTTGCTTTTTACCGCCGTCTCTTTTTGAACAGATGATAAAAACTTTGTACCAGTTTAGGCTGTACTTTTAATCCCCGAAACAACGAGGTTGGAAATTATTGGCTCAGCTTTCTCTGAAATATTTGACATGTGAATAAAAATAGTGTATAATGACATGTGGATGATTGAAAACGCAAACAGAGGTTTTTAAAACCGGTCTGGAAAACATCTCTTTAAAAGACGCATACAGTTCAGGCGGAATTATTGTCAGAGATGACTTTTTGCAGACTCAGAAAAAGGAGGCGGATAAGGGCACATTTCAGTAAAACAGTTCATTTTTTATGAAAGCAGTGCTTCACACAATAATGGGTGAAGATACAAGGAGAAGTTGATAATGGCTCAGGAACATAAGATATATGTAGGTAATCTGGATTATAATACGACCGAAGAAGAGATCAAGGAACTTTTTACTGAAAAAGGCATCGAGACCAAGGCGGTGACCCTTATAATAGACAATTATACAGGGAAATCAAAGGGTTTTGGCTTTGTGGAAGTGGAATCTGATGAAATTCTTCAGAAAGCCGTAGACGCCCTTAATGGATATGAACTCGGCGGCCGTAAGCTTACGGTCAACAAGGCAAAACCTCCCAGAGAAAGAGGCAGCAGAGACAGTTTTGGAGGCGGCGGAAGAAGGTTTGACGGCGGCAACAGAGGAGGCGGACATTCAAGGTATTGATTTACAAGCCGAATAATAAAAAAACCTCCCCTTTCAAAAGGGGAGGTTTTTTATTTCCCCTTACTGCCTGTATAAAACATCTTTACCAGATGCCTCGCCTATAATAACATCCTTTGATTTTTCGTTGCGGCTTACCGAAAATATACGTAACCCCGATATAGAAACCGGGACTATGCTTCCAATCTTAAGCTCGCTGCCCGTCCAGTCTCCCACGCCAACAGGCAGTGGAGTCTGCATTCTTCCCATTATTGATACTCCGTCTACAAACAGGTTCATTGAAGGTGTCCTGGTTTCGGAACCCAAATCCCATGTAAGAGCCACATGGTACCACACGCCCCGGCGGAATATGAATCCGGATTGGAGAAAACCCTTGTCAAGATTGTAGTAAGCACCCACCAGGCCGCGGTGATACAGGCTCATCCGGCCAAAACTCAGGATTGGAATATGAAGGATACTTTCTTCATCCGCATTTACCTTCATCCAGAATTCTATGGTGCCTTCTTTCGCGTTGACGTTCTTATACAAATATTCTTCTTTTTTTTCTCCCCGCTCCACTTTCAGATATTCCCCGGCAGGAACATTAACGCTCTTGCCTGTAAAACCCCCAGGCAGGTCAAGTGTAGCAGACATGTAAGGTGCAGGCCTTTCAGAGATGTGGAAAATAGCATCTTCCTTCAAGCCTACCATGTTCACGTCTTTTATCCTGAGAAGAATATTTAATGAACCTTCTAAGACAATGCGCCATAACTTTCCTGAAGAACCGGCAGGCAGTTTCACTTTCCACTCAAATTTCTTTCCGCCCGGGAAAGTGACTTCTTCGACCTTCCTGCCCGTTTCATCAAATACACTCACTGTCGATTTTTCCCACGGAGCAATCAAATCGCACATCATATCAAGTTCGTTCAAACCTGGAGGGACGTGGAAGAAGAATTCTTTTCCCGCATTGAGATACCCTCTGTCAAGAGGCAGTCCCCAACCCGCAGTTCTCGGAACTATATCCTGCAAAATGAGCTGGACAGGCAGCGCTTCCGCACCCCTTGATACAAGCCGGTAAAAACCCTGCAAGGCATCGGGAACCTCGATATCCACTACAGTCCCGTTAGGTTTGGCCGCAAAATCGAGAGGAACGGATGAAACAACCCTGCCGTCAGCGTTCAGAAGGAGCAGGTCGCCTTTCAATCCTCGCTTTTTCACGTAATCTTTCAAATTCCTGACATCCTGTCCCCTCTGGTATGGCTGTTCATAGACCGTCCATCTCACCCGCAGTTTCAAAGGTGATTTTTCCTTATGCTGGAGCCAGATTTCCTCAGCGCCTGCCTCGTAACGCCATAGCGAATTAACCTTTACATCGAGAGTCCTTTCGGGAACAGGGGCCTTTGCAAGCCAGTACACAGCCGCATGCAGGTCGTAAAGGTAGCTGCGCGTTCCCCACTGTCCGTTTTGCACGTAAGCGCGCCATGAACGCCAGGCAATATCGGCGAGTCCGGGGTCGCCCGTGATATAAGCCGCATAGGCCTGGGCCGATACTATATTATGATTCAAACTTGTAATAAGGGTCTTGCCGTCCCTTCCTTTAAGGTAAGGATTGGGAGAGTAGTAATAGTCAAGGTCCGGTTTTGTCCTGCTGTAATAAGGGTCGTGCATCTCGGCGTTAACAGACTGGGCTATCTGTGCAACCGCAATGCCTGCCCTTTCGTCGCCTGACCACAGGTGATAATGGCGTAGCCCGGAAGCAAGAATACCTGACATAAAAGGCACAATGCCCATATGTGAAGTGCTTCCGTGCACCCGCAGGTATGCTCCGCGCCGCTGCTCCATGTACCCGAGCGCTATATCGACAATGCGTCTTGCATGCTTTTCATAAGCCGGGTCGCCTGTTTCCTGCCATGCCCTTACCATTGACATGAGCGGCCAACCCTGCTGTCTGTCCGCACGCTGTTCCGTGAGCATTATCATTTCCTTGTCGTTCATGATAAAATCGGCGTTTGCCCTTCCCAGCCGGTATCCTTCCGGGTCGCCTGTCATATTCCAGTGGCTGAAAAGAGGCTGCGTATTCTGGTGGACAAGGTAAACAGCAAGAAACTTGTCAACGGACCGGTTCTTGCCGCCCACCTTGCTTCCGTCAGGAGACCAGTGTATGGTGCAAATATCCATATAATGGCGGATAGAACGTTCAGCCATGTCATACCATTTTCTTTCACCGGTCATCGCATAAAGCTTATACATCGAGTCCAGCCCGTTCCAGTAGAAATTCAGGCCGCCTGTATATCCTCCGAAATGCCTGATACCTTTCAGCGTTTCCCTGTAGTAAGGGTCGAGCACTTTCTCTATGAGTAGCGTATATATTTCCGTGTTGTCTGAATCCCCGACATACGGCATTTCTCCCCAAACATAGCTCTCGCGTATCAACCCGCTCGTATCGAACCGCGGGGGAGTTTCAGCAAGGTCCGCAAGCGCCTGGCCGGCATCTTTCCCCGGGAATTTATCGCTTACAGCCAGCCATATCTCGTGAGTCCTGGCTTCCCCCGGATAGGTAGCGTATTTGGGATTTCTCGCATCTCCCTCTTTGAATAGCTTGAAGTCAATGCCATCGCTGTCAGCGGTAAGCCCTATGGGCCATATATGCTGGAAATATCTTATTGTACCTGTAACCCAGCCGTTCTTAGACTTAACATCTATCCATCCCTTCTCCGATTGGCTGACGTCATCAACATCAGTCAGAAGTTTCAAACCGTATTTATCTATGATTGCCGTCAGCGGCCGGGTTCCACCCACCAAACCTCCTGTGGCCCTGACCCGCTCTTTATCAGGAACGTCTTCAGGAACTGGCTCT
>DAOQVZ010000083.1:0-10841 GCA_035341815.1 bacterium | reverse complement strand
CTTTCGGGGGGTCAGCTTCAAAATCTTTAAATTTTCAAAGAACTTTTATTGGACACTACTGTGATGAAATTACAAAATTAATAAAAGAAGCATTTGAATTGAAAAATGAAAAGAAGCAACTGATAAAAGATGTTAGAGAGGAAATTGACCATTATTTTGGTATTTGAAGATTCAAGAGATGCGATATTGAATTGCATATGCAATTCATTCAGGGGATTTTGCAGGGGATAAAATGCGCATATTCCTGACAAATGACGACGGAGTTTATTCCGAGGGGCTCAAGGTGCTCTGGAAGCATCTCAAAAAATTGGGAGAGATATCTGTTGTCGTGCCGGAAAACGAAAAAAGCGCGGTTGCCCACGCAATAAACCTCTTCTCCCCGCTCAAAATAAGACATATAAAAGTTGAAGGGAAATTTGACGCTTACATAGTCAATGGAACTCCGGTGGATTGCGTTAAGATAGGCGTGAGTTCCATATTAAAATACAAGCCTGACTTTCTTATATCCGGCATCAATCCCGGAGCCAACATAGGCATGGATGTCTTATATTCTGGAACCGTATCGGCGGCAGCCGAAGGCGCAATACTCGGTATTCCTTCAATTGCCGTATCAATAGACGCATATAAAAACTTTGATTTTGACACGGCTGCTTCAATAACGGTCAGGATAATAAAGAAAATAAGAGAAACGGGACTTCCTGCCGACACGATACTCAATATAAATATCCCCAACTGCGGGAAAGAAATGATAAAGGGAGTCCGGGCGACATACCAGAGCGAATCAAGGTTTGAAGAGGAATATGAAGAACGGCAAGACCCGAGAGGAAACTCTTACTTCTGGCTTAAAGGTTTTTTCAGGGAAGCAGGCAGCGAAAAGGGAAGCGACGTAGATGCGCTTAAAAACAGGTATGTTTCGGTTACCCCATTGAATCTCAACCTGACAGACCATCGTTTCTTAGCCCGCCTGAAAAAAGATAAATTTGAAAATGTAAAAATAAAATAATATAATATATGTTTTGCGGTAAAAAGCCGGTTAGGGATAAATCATAAACCCTTCACCATGAAGGTGTAGGAAGGTGTAGCAAAGAAGAGTTTCCCGGAAATGCCCCGGACAAGCCCGGGGTAAACCCGGGATAAACGGGGTAAAGGAGAAAAAAATGTCTTTCACATATAATCCGCACAAACGCAGGAGAAAGAAAAGATTAGGCTTCAGGGCAAGAATGAAAACTGTTGGAGGGCGCAAGGTATTAAATGCAAGACGAAGAAAAGGGAGGAAAAAACTTGCCGCCTGATGAAAAGAACAGTCAGAGAAATTTTGAACAAGGGTCAAATATGCAATAGTTCTCTTTTCAGATTGCATTTCAGCCTTTCTGCACATTACAAATTGGGGTTCATAGCCAGGCACTCCACCGGAAACCCTGCGAAAAGAAATTACTTCAAGAGAATAATCAGAGAATACTGGAGAAAAAGTTTTCAGAAAGGTAATTATATTTTTATCATGAAACCTGCTCTCATGAGTTCCGGCACAGACAGATTAAGAGATGAATTGAATAAAACAGCAGGTAAAATAAAATGAGAAAAACATTTATTTTTTTCATAAGAATTTACCAGTCAGCCGTCTCTCCCCTGCTTGGCAGTCATTGCAGGTTTTATCCAAGCTGTTCATCTTTCATGGCGGAGGCTGTTGAAAAGCACGGATTGAGAGGTTTTTTTATAGGCATAAAAAGGCTGATGAAATGTCACCCTTTTAACAAAGGAGGGTTCGACCCTTTAGAAAAATGGATAAACTAAAAGAAGAGGTCCGGTTAATCATAGCTTTCGCTCTCGCCATAATTATAATCATGGTTTTCGGAAGAATTCAAGCAAGGCAGTCGGGAAACATGGCTCAGAAACAGCATCGGCAATCTCCCTCATCGCCTATGCCTGAAACAGCTGTTTCTCCCGATAAACAGTTACATGAAAGCTTACCTGACACATTGCCTGATACATCCGTACCTGAAGGAGCTGAAAAAGCATATGATGACGGCAGATACATTATGGATGTTGATACGGCAACGGGTTCACTGAAAAACATAGGCATGCGAAAATACCAGAGAAAAAACGAGCCTTTCTTTGAAGTGCTTTCAAATGCGCAGATTCTTCTTGATTCAGTCGAAGGCGAAGGCCATGCGACTCATGACATTTCCTTGTGGGACGAAAACGCAGGTATGATAAAATTTAACGGGCAAGCAGGTAAAAACATTTCAATTGAAAAAAGTATAACTGTCCCGTCGGATTCCCATACGTTCAAGTCTGAAATTGTTCTTTCCTCCCAAGGCGAAGAAACACGGGCTTTAACATATATTTTGCAGGCAGGAAGAACGGGCGCCTTTTCAACGGCAAAAAAAGGAGAAAGAGAATTCAGTCCCCCGGAAATCATTGTAAAAACTGACAGCCAGATGGTAAAAATAAATCCGGCAAGGATGAAAGAAGATGCATTCTATGAAAATACCCGCTGGATAGTCCTGAAACAGAGGTATTCCATGCTAATGGTAAAGGCGGAAAACGGAACAAAGGGTTATGTGGCCAAAAAGGACAATTTCATCAACTTCGGTTTTATATACGATAATATCAATATTGAAAAAAACAGTTCAAAAAAGATAAACCTTTCCTTTTATGCTGGGCCGTCGGATTATTTTGTGGCGCGCAACGAAATACCTGAAAAAGAGCTTTTCGGGAACGGTTTCTTTGCTTCAATGGGAAGGTTTCTCTTTACGCTTTTGTCTTATATACACAAGGTAATACCCAACTGGGGATGGGCGATAATAGTACTCACGTTAATCATAAAGATACTCTTCTATCCTTTGACAAAAAACAGCCTGAAATCAATGAAAGCCCTTCAGAAATTGAGGCCGTATCTCCAGGAAATACAGAAGAAATACAAGAATAACCCTCAGCAGATGCAGAAAGAGATGATGAACCTTTACAAGGACTACAAGATTAATCCTCTGGGAGGATGCATACCCATGCTTTTGCAGTTTCCCATTTTCATAGGTTTTTTTCTCGCCCTGAGAAGCTCCATATTTTTCAGGGGAGCTCCATTCGGCTTGTGGATACAGGACCTTTCTCTGCCTGATACGATAGCCCGAATAGGAGGATTTAACCTTAATATACTGCCTGTAATCATGGCTGTAACATCCTTATGGCAGCAGAAACTGACACCGCAGGAACCATCACAGAAAACCTTAACCTACATGATGCCGGTAATGTTTCTGTTCCTGTTTTACAACTTTTCATCGGGTCTTCTTTTATACTGGATAACCATGAATGCGGCAGGGCTGGTGGAACAGTATTTCATACACAGGAAATAATAACCTGCGCCTACCTGCCGGATAGCTTGGCTTCATCAACCATGGCAGAGGCAGGATAATGTTTCCTAATCTTCGAAAGCAATCCTTCCGCCGCTTTCATTTCGGCATCTTTTTTACTGGTTGCAGTTCCATAACCTGCATATTTTTTCCCGGGAATCTTGACCTTGAAAGTATATTCCTTTCTGTGGGCAGGGCCTTTTTCTTTTAACAGTGTATACACGGGAGAGGAATTGAAACTTTTCCGGGATACAGTGACAAGGAGATTTTTGTAGTTGCTGATAGGCTTCATCTGCCTGTTAAGTATGAATTTTTTCACGAATTTTTCCGCATTTTTCCATCCGCCGTCCAGGTAAATCGCACCTATCAAAGCCTCAACAAAATTATCTAACTTAGGAAGTTCATAATTTACGTACCTCACGAACCCGTGCATTTTCAGCAACATCCCCACATCGTGAAGGTACCTGCTGTTAACGTACGCAGATTTAAGGTCTGTCAGAAAGGATTCGTCGGACTCGGGATGTATTTTATAGAGATGTATGCCCACTATCGTATCAAGCACGAGGTCCCCCAGAAACTCAAGCCTTTCGTAACAGCAGTCCCTGTCATAAGAAGGATGAGTAAGGGCCTGTTCGAGAAGATTTTTTCTTTTAAAAACATATCCCAGGACAGATTCTATTTTTTTTGTTTTCTGCATAGTATGACCCCCGTAAAAAGAACCGCAATTATGAAAAGCGCCAAATCTCCGTGCTCAGAATAAAAGGTACTGCCCTTTTTCAATGGAATGCCTGTAAACACAACTCCCTCGACAAAAAGCTTTCTTCCTTCCTTTTCAACTGCTCCGAGAATCTTGCCGGAAGGAGACACTGCACCGCTTATACCCGCGAGAGAAGCCTGCAAAAAATACCTGCCGCTTTCGGCAGCTCTTAAAGCATTATGCGCAAAATGCTGGAATGGTCCTGAAAAAGTTCCGTACCACGAATCGTTTGTAATCACGACAAAAACTTCTGCCTTCCTTTTGCTTGAATTTTTCGTCATCCCGGGGAAAATGTTTTCAAAGCATATGAGCGGTGCAATCTTGACGCCGTTCATATAAAACATCTTCTGCTCATCGCCGTGTTTAATGTTCGGAATATAACCTGCCGTTTTTTCAAAAATATCACGGATAAAGCGACAATTCCCCCCAAGAATAAATTCCCCGTAGGGTACAAGGTGATTTTTCCTGTAAACCTGGAGTCCGTCATGGCCAAACATTATTGCCGAGTTGTAAAGCTCATTGCCTTCGTTAACAAATGTTCCCATAATTAAACTCACTGAAAATTTCCGGCAAAAAACCTCGATATCCTTCATAAATCCGGGGTAATCGGAGAGAATGTCAGGAAAACTTCCTTCTGGCCAGATAACAAGAGACGGGTTGCCGATTTTGATATTCTTCTCGGTCAAATTTTTAACGGCATTCAGTATTTCCCCCGGATTCCTCGATTCTTTAGAAATCACGCCGGGCTGTACTATCATCACGTCCAGGCGGCCGGAATCCATGGTGCTGTCGAGCCTTTCATAAGGAAAGACAAAAACAAGAACAAATACCAGGAGTGAGAAGAAAAAGGAAACAGCATTTTTCTTCCTGAAGATATGGAATAGCGCAAGATTGCCAAGAATAACAATAAAAGATATGCCGTATATCCCGCAAACCCCTGCAATCTTAAGCATATGGGTATTTTGCCACTGGGACAGTCCCAAAAGAAGCCATGGTAATCCGGTAAGCATGTTGGAAACGATAATTTCAAGGAAAAACCATATAAAAGCTCCCGTAAATATCCTTCCTTTTGCTGGGAGGAGGAACAGAAGGTGAAGAAAAAGTCCCCAGTAAAGGCACAGGTAAAGAGGTAAAAGAAGATAAAGAAACCCTGCAAGAGGATAAAGCCAGGAAAAAGAAATGGAGTAGAAAACAAAACCTGCCGCTGCTCCAATAAGAAAATTTCTCTTGTCGTTCTCTCTGGAAGAAATCAGAACAGGAATAAATCCGAAAAAAGCGAGAAAGCCAGCATTAAAGGGAGGAAATGCAAAGAAAAGCAGAATGCCTCCTGAAAAACTCAAAAATAACCTTAAAAGAAAAGATTGTTTAATCCTGTTCAAGCTTTACCCTGTTATTAATATCAAGTTCCACAATCCTGATATTCCAGTTGTCAAGCACTTCTGATTCTTCGGCGAGAGATATGCCGAGAATAATTATCTCGTCGCCTGTCTCAAAATACCTGGCCGCCGGTCCGTTAAGGCACATGGTGCCGGAATTTTCGGATCCCTCTATCGTATACGTGGAAATCCTCGCCCCGTTGTTAAGATTAAGTACATTTACCATTTCTCCGGGAAATATGCCTGCCTTGACCAGTATAGCCCTGTCCACGGTAATACTTCCCTCATACCTCAGGTTTTTGTCCGTTACCCTTCCACCCTTAATCTTGCACCTGCACATGCTTCTGTACATTTTTCTTTCCTTTCGCCGAAAAACGGCCGTTTTTTTTATAAAAAATATCACATGCAATGCGAAAAATCAATCCCCTGATTGCAGATTTTCGTTTCGGCATAATTATAGTCTTGCACCTCTCAGGGATATGAAATTCAACGGCTGCAAAGCTGCTATGCCATTACTCTCCAGCCATTGACAATATTTTCTCAAGCATTCTTTTTTCCGTATCGGGAGCAAAAGGTCCGGGATAATCCTGGTAAAAAAACAGGGAAGCCTCGTATCCCCCTTCTTCAAGAACACCGGCGGAAGGCATATAGCTGAGATAACCGTTGCTCACACCCACAGTGAAAGCCGTACCCAGCATTTTTTTTATTTTAAGGCCTGTTTCTGCCACGGCTTCCCCGGGTATCCCGACAATTTTCACCCCGCCTATTTTTATAATATGGATGTCCCTGCCGATTGATTCCGGAACTTTTTCCTTTCTGATAAGCTTTTCCTTCCAGAATTCTTTCCATTTGATTTCAGGCTTGAGAGGCTCATAGGTTTTCCTGAACTTGTATACAAGCAGCGGAAAGTTTTTCTCAAGGGTATCCTCATCCATGAAAAGATATCTTTTGTCAATAGGGAAAGGAAACTCTTCCAGCCGGCTTTCCAGTTTATCCACAGTCAGAGGAACAGCTTTTTCTCTTGCCTGTATAACTCCCGAAGCAAGCAGGCGCCCCATCCTTTCCAAATCTTCAAAACTGCCGCCCCTGAAATTTTCTCCTTTTTCATCAAGAAGGTTAGGTCTGACGTCTCCGAAACAACTGTTGGTAAAGAGCGCCGTTGTTCCGGGATAAAAGCGCTCTATCTCCCTTTTTGCTGCTCCGGGATAGTCGGCCGAAACTTGGTATATATTGGCAGCCAGAGTCGTTGGGTGGCATCCGTAATTGAACAAAATTGCAAGCGGGTTACCATGTTCTTTTTCAAAAGACAAGACGCTTACCTCGTAGTCTGCCGGACCGAGGGGGTCAGGCCCTCCAATTGTCCCGTCCGGATTCTTCCTGCGCCTGTTGACAATGCCCATGTCTACATCCCTTCGCCCGTACCTTACGCCGACATCTTCTTCCTTTTTCACGGCCTCCATTACTGCGCCGGCAATCTTTTTGCCGAGAATAGAAGAATATTCAGGAACAAAATTCGCAGGGTCGTCTCCCAACAGGTCAAGCATGAAAGGTCCGGTATGTGTATGGGACGCACATATAAGCACCTGGCATGGCAGAAGACCGGTTTTTTCGGAAATTTCTTTTCTTGCATAATTTATGAAATCCCACGTAAAACACAAAAGGTCGCAGCTTACAATCACTGCGCGGTTCTTGCCTTTGCTCAAACTCAGGACAGTCAGCTCGAGAGGGTCATGCACTTTTTCACTCGGCTTATTGCGGGCTCCGTGTCCCTCAAGCAGGTATCCGAGAGGAGGAGTTATGTCTGCACGCGATGTTCCTGCCATTATTCTGTTTTCCATTTTTTAGTCCTTTTGAACAAATTTCCTGTAAAATTTGGTTTTATTTCTTTATTTTTATAAGCTGGGCTCCGTGAGCGGGAACCTGGATAGAGAATATATTACCTGCCTTTCCCAAATCTCTCTTTTCCCAGAGATTTCTTACAGTAGCGCTTTTTTTGACACCGAGTTTTTTCAAATCCATGGAAATCTCGTCTTCCTCTTCTGAAAGGTTGAAAAATCCGGCCGCAAGGTTTCCGTCCGCAAGTTCTCTGAACCATATGCGCATGTTCCTGCAAGGCTTTCCAAAAGACATTTCTTGAAGGCGTTCATCGTGAAATCTTACCGCAGGTTTCCCAAGTCTGTCCTGGTTGACCGATATAACCTCTTCATTGCTGAATAACCTCATTTCAAAATCGTTAACTTCCCTCAGGTCACAGCTTAAAATGAGAGGCGAAGGATACAGCGCCCAGGCAGTCATGCAGGCTATCTGTTCATCCTGAGTCAGCCTGTTGGGACGGCTGCTGTCCTTTGTATGGAACTGCGGCCCGAGAGAAAACATATCAAGGTCATGCCATCCTCCCGGACCTATATGGGGACGCCAGTCTTCCTGGAACCAGTCCTCGCACAGGAATGCATTTTTTATTACACTCAACCAGTTGTCGCGGGTATCGGGAACTCCCCTCCACATATGCGCCCATTTCTTATATGCATCCACATTTTCAAGCCTTGCCTCGAGACACATGCAAAGGACAAAATCGCGGGGAGATTCCTTCAGAAGCTTCCCCATGCGCTCCAGGGTTTTCGGGTCATTGGGAGTCCAGTCATACTTTAGAAAATCGATATTCCATTCAACCCATTGTGATACGTCTCCCGCCTCATGCTTGTTTATGCCAATGTACATTCCACTGCCTGCCCTGCTATTGGGATACTCGGGGTCAGGTTCTCCTGATGAACATCCTATAAGGTCTGGTCCGCCCCAGTACTTGTAAGGGTCCCCTTTATGACATCCGAAAGGCGCTGTCCATGGAGACGAATATATTCCCATTTTAAGGCCGAGAGAGTGTATGTAATCCGAAAGCCCTTTCATATCGGGGAACTTTGAGTTGGGCTGTATGGCATTGAATTTTCCGTCCCTTTTTCCCTGCCAGCAGGAATCTATGTTTACATAGGCATATCCCCTCGAAGCCAGGCCTTTCTGCACGAGGCAGTCTGCCGCATCTCTCATTTTCCTGTCATCAACCCACATCCTCCAGGCATTCCAGCTATTCCAACCCATGGGAGGTGTGAGAGCAAGTCCCCGCCCTATCGATATGCGGAATTCCTTTTCCACTTTCCCATGATTGTTTTCAACTTTAATCAGTACGTCAAAATCTCCATCTTTTTCCGCAACGCCGGTTATACGCCCGTTCGAACTATCCAGCTTCAACCCTTCAGGCAGCCCGTCAATTTCAAATTTGAAAGGACGCTGCCCCGTTGTGGGAATGGTGTAAAGAAAAGGTTTTCCTGCTGACGCTCCATATATATCGGGTCCATTTATGACAGGAGCTCCTTCATCCCGGGGAGATACGGAAGCAGGAATTACTCTAATGCTCATTTCCCCTCCAGTTTTACGTTGATTTCAAGTCTATTAAAACATTATCGATAAGCCTTATTCCGGACATCCTTACAGCTCCGAGAGCAAGAACTTTACCCTCTATTGTCTTAACACTGTCCAGGTTGTCTGCATCAACTATCTCCAGATACTGTATCTCAACGCCGGGAAAGTTTTCAATGACCTTCCTGCCTTCTTCCGCGAGTATTGAAACTTTCCTGACGCATTCCTTCTCAGCCATTTCTTTTATTCTTGAAAGTCCCCTGTAAAGCGCAACGGCATTACCCCTCGTTTCCGCAGGAATATATACATTCCTGGAACTTATGGCAAGTCCGTCATTTTCCCTCAAAGTTGGACATCCCTTTATCTCAACGGGAATATTGAGGTCCCTTGCCATTTTTTTTATTATCAAAAGCTGCTGGGCGTCTTTCCAACCAAAATATGCACTGTCGGGAGAAACTATGTTGAACAGCTTACATACAACCGTGCAGACTCCTCTGAAATGGCCCGGTCTTATACTCCCCTCAAGTTTTTTCGACAGGTCAGGCACTTCGACAGATGTGAATGCATTCTTCTCATACATTTCTTCCACCGATGGTATAAAGAGAATATCAACACCTTCTTTTTTCAACAGGTCAATATCCATTTCCGGATTCCTTGGATATGTATTGTAATCTTCCGAAGGACCGAACTGGGTGGGATTGACAAAAATGCTTACGACGGTCCTGCTGCATTCTTCCATCGACTTTCTTACCAGGGAAATATGGCCTTTATGCAAGTATCCCATGGTAGGAACCAGACCTATTTTTTCTCCTTTCTTCCTTATGTTTTGAACCTCATCTCTCACTTCAGATACCATTTTTGCAATCTTCATTTGATTATTACCTCTTGGCTTCTCATATCCTTCATCTGTTTACCCGTCTCAGGGTCCCTGAACAAGGGTGCAATCTCGGATATGGGAATGATAACAAAATCCCTTTCCATGTATCGGGGATGCGGAACTACAAGAGCTTTGCTTTTTATTACCCTGTTACCGTAAAAAATAATATCAAGGTCTATCTCTCTTTCATCTCCCCTAACATGGGGGAAAATCCTTCCTTCATTTTTCTCAATCTCGTGCAGAAATAAAATGAGTTTCCGCGGAGAAAGTTCTGTTTTCCCTTCAAGAACTCCGTTGAGAAATGTCCCTCCCATCGCATTTTCTGCAGGCCGGGACAGAATGAAGGAGGATATTCTGTTTATGAAAACATGCTTCTGTATCTTTCTCAAGGCATTTGTAACATGCCTGCTCCTGTTACCCCTGTTGCTTCCCAAAGCTATATATACCTTCACCATTATCTTGAAAACTCTTCCATGAACATCCTGCTTTTCTTCACATATTTCCTCATCCTGAAGGGAGGAGGGGAAGGGTTGGTGATTGCACAATAAACTCCCCATTCGTTGTTAAGCACAGCGTTCTTTCCTGTAAATGAATCGAAAATGAAGATTATCCTGTATTCTCCTGCAGCGGATATTTCTCTTATTCGGCCAAGATAGTCTCTGTCAAACGACTCAAATCTCTTTACCATGATAGACTGCTTCTCATTGAAATCAAGAGAGTTATTGAGCCAAAGAAGCGAATTCTCTTCGTACAGTGATATGTCGCCAATTCGTTCAAATCCGAAATAATCAGGCATTCCGTTCAATCCGTTATTAAGGGAAATATAGCAGGTTTTCTTCATTATCCTTTCGGAAAAGGGAACCACTTCCTTCGTCTTTCCCATGCCCCAGAGCCAGAAAAGATTTCCCACAGGTTCGGAAAGATCTTCTCTGACCTTGTTTATCATATGGCCTCCAAGAATCCTTGAAGAATTCATGATAATTGCATTTATTTCCCTGAATTCCCTGTCATCTGAAAGATGTTTGGCAAAATCCTGATTCCTGAGACTGAACGGGAAAGGGAGCTCCCTGTAA
>DAOQVZ010000082.1:0-11045 GCA_035341815.1 bacterium | reverse complement strand
AAGCATTTCTGCAAAACCCGAAAACGACGTGGTCTACCCAAGGGGCCCAACGGGATATGATTCTATGCCCATAATCAACGTCTGGGGCAAGGCCTGGAATAACTGGAGAAACGCCGTTGATAAAGAGAACAACCGGTATTATCTTTTTGACATGAACAGGGACAAGTTTTTTGATGACCCGGACAATCCTTACCAGGTCTGGGCAATTTCCCTCACCGAGGGAGACAAACGCGGACTTCTCAGGGTAATCCCCAACCCGAAGGTTACTATCACCGAACACATTACCACCCACAGCGGCGGAAGGCCTCAGCCTTCATACAACTGGTGGGAACTTGCCGCAGGTCTGCCGCGCTCGGGAGACAACGCCATACTTCTCCTTGAGGACGGTACCCTTATCCACATGAGTTCCATGGGTATGCACAGCCATTTCAGAAACACTATAAGCGTCAATGACCCATACACGGGAAAAGTGACTTTTATAGGCAACAACCTGGACCTGGACAGGATTACATGGCCGCACGAATTCAGGAGAGATAAGGATTTCGCAACGGTGGAAGGCTACGCGGAACCGGTTTCCCCGTTTTTAATGATAGACCTTGAAAACAAAACTTACTGGACAGCGGCTTTCACCAATTTCTTTGATTATCATATTAGGTACAGGACCCGCCTGGATAAAACAGCATACCACAAGCCCATGTTCAGGACATCTTCCACTCCCAGCCCTGATTTCACCAAGGTTGTCTTTTTTTCTCCCATGCTGACCGGAGACCATCCCGACAGGCTGTGGGCAGACCTTTATGTGGCTGTCGCAAGGTATCCACAGCCGCCGGAAAACGTCCGGATTGAAAAAGGTTCCATCTTATGGGACAAGCCCCGTTACCACAGGGAAATAGAGGGGTTTAACCTCTACACTTCCAGCGAAAGCGGATGCAACTACGAAAAGGTAAACAGCCGGCTTATCAGGGAAACCGGATACCCCCTGCCTGCCGGGAAAAAAGATTTTTACGTCCTTACATCCGTTGAATATTCCGGCCTTGAAAGCAGGTTCTTCTCCAACGAGGTATCCGCCGGCAGCAACCCGGTGTTCCGCCTCTTCTGCCAGGCCGAAACGGGGAAACTCAAGGAGCCCATGGTGCCTTTCTTTGAACCGAAAGGAGCAGGCAACTCTTACGCCGTTGCCGTCACCGACCCAGAACTTTCTTACAGTAAAAAACTGAAGGAAGGGCTGACGGGGTCCGTGAAAATAGATATCACCACTCCACTAAAGGGAGATATCAGGATAATGGCAAGAGTCAGGGGAATGTCAGACATTGAACGTCAGAGCTATACAACAGGCTGGCCGCCTGCAGAAAAAGCCGCAAGCGGTAAATTCACGGTTAACCTGAAAGGAAAAAAAGCAGGGGAGATACCCGTACGTGGATTTGACTGGAAATGGGTTGAAATGGATAAGATTCTTTCAAAACAGCCAGCCGGAAAAATGGAAATTGAATTTGAAACCGGCGATGCGGGAATTGCCATAGATAATATACTGGTTACCAATGACATCAACTTCACGCCTCCCGGTGCAGACAATACCCCATTGGCAGGGCCTTCGTCTCCCGGCAGGATAAGAATTGAACAGATTGTTGCAGACAAGGAGGAATCTCCTGTCACGTGGCACGGGTACAAGGTAAGACCTCCTTACTTGAAAATTTCATGGGGAATTTCAACCGCACCCCAGGGCGTAAGATACTACAACATATACCGCAGCGATAAAAGAGAGTTTGAAGCAGTCCAGTCAAACCTCCTGGGAAGCAACATTGAAAACATGTTCATAGACCCTGAATTGGAAGCGGGGAAAGAATACCATTACAAGGTGGCGGCTGTTGACAGCTGGGGCAATATTTCAAAAGCCTCCAATACACTGTCCATCACAATAAAATAACGGCGCCATTTATCGCGTATAACGTAACAAGTGCCACTTCTTTTTTCTTTAGGAATAAGCTGTTAACTGAATAATAATTTTAAACCAAATAACAAAGAGTAGACAAAAACACGTAAGGGTGAAAAATGGAACAGGAAATAATAGACCTGCGAAGCGATGTTAAAACCCTCCCCACGAAAGAAATGCTTGAAGCGATAAGAGAAGCGCAAATGGGAGATGCCAAGACCGGCGAAGACCCAACTGTAAACAGGCTGGAAACCATGGCGGCGGAGATGTTCGGCAAAGAAGCCGCCCTTCTGCTCATAAGCGGCACCATGGCAAACCTTACCGCAATGATGGCTCATATTACTCCGGGAAATTCTTATGCCGTTGATGCCGAAGCCCACGTATATTTTTACGAAAACGCCCATTCCGCAGTGGCGGGTACCAAACCCATAATATTCAGGAGTGTTAACGGCTTAATAGAACCTGAAGAAGTTAAAAAGACCATTGAAGAATCCGGCAAGAAACCCGGACTGCTGTGGCTGGAAAATACGCACAACAGGGGAGGGGGGCGCGTTATCCCCGTAGGCACGCAAAGAAAATTCTTTGACATGGCAAAAAACCGCGGCATGAAAATCCACGTTGACGGCGCACGTATTTTCAATGCAAGCGTTGCTTCTAAAGTTCCCGTATCTGAATACGGCAAATACGTTGATTCTATAATGTTCTGTCTTTCAAAAAGCCTCTGCTGTCCGCTCGGTTCCGTGCTTTGCGGAGATGCTGATTTCATAGAAAGGGCGCGCGGATTCATGGGAATGTTCGGCGGGGGAATGCGCCAGGCCGGAGTTATAGCTGCTCCCGGCATAGTCGCTCTTACAACCATGATTGAAAGGCTGAAAGAGGACCACATGCTGGCTCGCAAGCTGGCGGAAAAGGTTCGGGAAATACCGGGATTATCCGTGGAGATGGAAACGGTGGAAACAAACATGGTGGCAGTTGACTTTGACAGGTCCGCCCATTGCCTGGAAGATTGGACTGAAAAATTCAAAGAGCAGGGGGTCCTCGTAAGTTCTTATTCCCCTTCTAAAATACGCATGGTGACACACCGCCACCATAACGCGGAAATAATTGAAGAAGCGGCCCGGCGAATAAAAACAGCCGCTGAAAAACTCTGCGGATAAAATATAGTAAGTATATCTTTGAGGTAAAAACAGTATCACGGCATATTTAAATTGGATTGTACATCCGTTACAACATTTCAGGGATTTGATATGGAAATTGCAGGCATTGTACTTTTTATAATCTTTTCTGTTGCCGGTATTGCGCTTATTTTTCTTAGCATGCCGGGCACTTTCGTAATATTGGCGGGAATTTTTCTTTACGCCTTAATGACAGGTTTTAACTCTGTAAGCTGGAAATTACTGCTTCTTTTCCTGCTCATGTCTGCATTTGCAGAATCGGCAGATAATCTTCTGGCCATGCTCGGAGCCAAAAAATCCGGCGCTTCAAAATTAAGCGCATGGGCAGTACTTGCGGGAAGTATAGCCGGCGCTTTTGCAGGGGGAATCATTGTCCCCGTGGCAGGCTCCATAATAGGCGCTTTCATCGGAGGAGCTGCCGCCCCGTTCGCAGTGGAATATTTGAAAAGTAAAAATCTGCGGCATTCCGTGAAGGCAGGCATGGGTTCCCTTGCAGGCCGGCTCGGCGGCATTCTTCTCAAATTTATCATTGCCCTTATTATGATTGGAATAGCAGCAGCCTGGATTTTTTGAAATACTTTTGAAAACGTTGCTCAACCGTAATATAATAAGCTAAGTAATGTCCAAAAGTTCTTTGACAGGGCGATAAAATACATCAATTTCAGGATGACAACCGGGGTGGGTGTTTTCAGGATGCGGTGAAGAAAGAAGCCCCCTCACCCTAACCCTCTCCCCAGAGGGTAGAGGGAGGAAAACTGGATAAATTGATTGTACAGGGTGAAGGAAAGAAAAAGAGATAAAACAGAACCCCTCACCTTGAAAAAAATATCAAAGGAGAGTTCCCCGGACAAGCCCGGGGTAAATACCGGAAAAGTCCCGGACAAGCCCGGGATAAACCCGGCACAAGCGGGGTAAAAGACAAGAGAGAAATCATAACCCCTCACCTTGAAAAAAATATCAAAGGAGAGTTCCCCGGAAGTGCCCGGGGTAAACGGGGTAAAGAAAAGTAAAAGAGGTAAATCAATAACCCCTCACCTTGAAAGCTTAACAAGGTAAATGAAGTAGAAAAATAAAATCAGCGCCCTTCGCCTGAAAATCAATCTAAGAAGAGCTTCCCGGAAATTCCCGGGATAAACAGGATAAAGAAAAAGAGAGAAATCATAACCCCTCACCTTGAGAGAGTATCAAGGTAGAGTTCGGGGTAAAGGAGAAAAATAGGATGAGGAAGATAAAAGCAGGAGTGGCGGGATACGGAAGAAGCGGTTTTTACCACCATTGCACAAGCCTTCTGAATCTGCCTGACAAGTATGAGATAGTGGCTCTCTGCGAAACCGACAGCGCAAGGAGAAAGGAAGCCGAAGAAAAAATGAAATGCAGGGTTTACAAAGACTTTGACAGGTTCCTAAAGGATAAGGAAACAGAGCTCGTTTCCATTGCCACTCCTTCGTACCTGCATCCCAGACACACAATATCAGCTCTTAAAGCGGGCAAGAACGTCGTGTGCGAAAAACCCCTTTCCGACAACGTTGCCGACGTGGATGAAATGATAAGGACGGCAAAGAAGCATAAGAAAATATTCGCACCCTTTCAGAACAGGAGACTCGACCACCTGTTCCGAAAAATTCTGGAAATTATGGATTCAGGCATTCTTGGAAAAATCGTGGAAGTTAAAATCACGTGGCAGGGTTTCCACAGGAGATGGGACTGGCAGATATTCAAGAAATACATGGGGGGAACATTGAACGACACCTGCCCGCATTGCATAGACTGGGCAATGCAGTTTTTGCCTGAAAAGGAGCCCTACAAAATATTCTGCCAGCTTGAAAAAACACTTACATGCGGAGATACCGACGACCACGTGAAGATAATAATGAAAAGCAAGAATTCTCCCCTGGTGGACATTGAAGTCACGGCATCTTCCGCATACGAACAGGCAGAGAAAATTCTTGTAATGGGGACAAAAGGCGGACTAAAAGGTACATCCCTCGAACTCTGGTGGAAATACTGCAGCCCGGAAAAACTCCCTAAGAGAACACTTCCAAAAACCGCAAAGACCACAGAAAGAAAATACGATTCCGAACCCATTGAATGGAAGGAGGAATACTGGAAAGTGCCTGCAAATGCAATATCGTGGTCCGTGGTATTCTACGACCTTTTACACAAGACGCTGACGGAAGACGCACCGCTTTTTATCACGCCGGAGAGTGCAAGAAGAGTTATAAAGGTAATTGAAGAGTGCCACAAAATTGGCGGGATGTAAGTTTTTATCATGATAGTGAGCGGAGAATAAGGATAGTTTTACTCATTAAGAAAAATTAAAAAAGAGAATAGAAATTTGAAAATAGACCGCAATCAAGAATAAATTGATGAGATTGCCGCGTCGCACAATGCGCCCCGTAGAACGGGGCAGACTCCTCGCAATGACAGGAAACGCAGGTTGCCCGGAGATACCCGGGGTAAATACCGGAAAAGTCCCGGACAAGCCCGGGATAAACCCGGCACAAGCGGGGTAAAAGACAAGAGAGAAATCATAACCCCTCACCTTGAAAAAAATATCAAAGGAGAGTTCCCCGGAAGTGCCCGGGGTAAACGGGGTAAAGAAAAGTAAAAGAGGTAAATCAATAACCCCTCACCTTGAAAGCTTAACAAAGATGAGTTCGGGGTAAAGGAGAAAAGGAGAAATGAGGAAAATAAAAGCAGGAGTGGCGGGATACGGAAGAAGCGGCAGGGGTCACCACTGCAACAGCCTTTTGAAACTTCCTGAAAAGTACGAAATAGTGGCTTTGTGCGAACCGAATGACGAAAGAAGGAATGACGCTGAAAAGAACCTGAAATGCAGGGTATACAAGGATTTTAACAAGTTCCTGAAGGATAGCGAAACAGAACTTGTTTCCATAGCTACACCTTCGTACATGCATACGAAACATACTGTTGCGGCCCTTAAGGCAGGCAAAAACGTCGTATGCGAAAAACCTCTTTCCGACAACGTTGCCGACGTGGATGAAATGATAAGAACGGCAAAGAAACACAGGAAGATATTCGCACCCTTCCAGAACAGGAGACATGACCCGCTATTCCTGAAGATAAAGGAAATAGTCGACTCGGGAAAACTCGGTGAAATAGTCGAAATAAAAATCACGTGGCACGACTTTGGAAGGAGATGGGACTGGCAAACCCTTAGAAAATTCAAGGGCGGAACACTCAACAATTCCTGTCCGCACATAATCGACCAGGGAATGCAGTTTATGCCGGAAAATGATACCTACAAGATTTTATGCCAGCTGAAAAAAACGCTTACCTGCGGAGATGCCGACGACCATGTAAAGATAGTTATAGAAGGTAAAAAATCCGCACTTCTTGATATGGAGGTTACCTCTTCAGCGGCATACGGACAGGAAGAAAAATACCTTGTAATGGGAACTAAAGGAGGACTGAAGGCAAATCTCAGCGAGGTATGGTGGAAATACTGCAAGCCCGAAACCCTTCCCAGGAGAACCCTTCCCAGGATAGCAATATCGGAAAACAGGACCTACGGGGACGAAGAAATAAAGTGGAAAGAAGAATACTGGAAGGTTCCCGAAGGATTGATGTCTTATTCTGTTAAATTTTATGACAGCCTGTACAATACGCTGGCAAAGGGCGCACCGCTGTATATCACGCCCGAAAGCGCCAGAAGGGTGATATGGGTAATTGAACAGTGCCATAAAATTGGCAAACTCTAATATTTCAGTAGAGGTCCAAAGGAAACAGTTCGTAGCTTTATTTCTTTGCTAAAATATGCCCTACAAGGCTTTCGCGTAGAGGGAATTTGACGTGCAAGTCGAAGAAGGTGAAAGGTTTTTGTATCGGAATATTTAGTCTTACAAGAAATAACGGCAGATTTTGGCAGAATCATGTTATGCTCAAGGAGGTCTGATGAATAACAATTTTATCACTTATGGAAGTTTTTTTGCAGAAAATCCTTCCCGGACACCTGATTATAAAATGGATACAGGAGGAGTCCTGACATATAATACTGAAAAAGCTTTTAACGGTTATACTCTTTTTTCAAGGGGAAGCGGCGACCATTTTTATTTGATTGACATGGAAGGAAATGTCATTCATTCCTGGGAAATTAAAAATTCTTCCATTCATTTTGGCGAGCTGACCCCCGAAGGACACCTTCTCTACGCAACGACAGACAGGACGATAGAAAAGGGCAGGGGCATATATGAATTGACATGGGAAGGAGATTTAGTCTGGTATTATCCCTGTCCCGTAGACCATGACCATATACTGCTTGAAAACGGCAATGTCCTGATACTCTGCCGCGAAGAGATAATTGACCCGAGAGTCAGAAAACCTTTATGGCCTGATTACCGCGCCGCCTTTTCTCCATACATGATTGAGGTAGACAAAAACAAGAAAATATTGTGGGAGTGGCACGGAAACAAACATACGGTGGAATTGCAGGAACTTGCAGGGTTAACATTTCCCAGGGAAGGGAACGAACTTGACAGGGACAGAGATTGGGCGCATTGTAATACCTGTTCCCCCCTGCCTGAAAACGAAAGCGGCAGAGCTGACCCTCGCTTCAAGAAAGGCAATATTCTTTTCAGCTACAGGGAACTTGACACCATTGGAATAATTGATAAAGTAACGGGGAATATAGTCTGGGCATGGGGACCGGGAGAAATAATGGGACAGCATAAACCTGTGATGCTGGAAAATGGCAACATACTTCTTTTTGACAACGGCCTGCACAGCTCCGAAAGAAAGAGAGGGTATTCAAGAATACTGGAAGTCAATCCTTTAAAGAGCACAATAGAATGGGAATATAAGGCATCTCCTCCCGAAGATTTTTATTCCCCTTATGTATCCAACCAGCAGAAACTGCCCAACGGAAACGTTCTTATATGCAGCGGCAACCAGGGCCGCATTTTTGAAGTAACAGGGGATAAGGAAATTGTATGGGATTACCACAACCAATTCTGCAACAGAGAAGGGCGGGGTGGATTATACCGCCATTCAGGAAGATACAGCAGGAACTTCATAGAACCTTTTTTGAAATAATCTTATACTCAAAAAGGACTCTGGCTAAAGTCTGCCTGCCGGAGCCCCCGTAGGCTTACCCGCGGCTACCCGTTTTACGAAACACTGCAGACCTTCCTTGACAATTCTTGCCAAAATGGTCATTTCGTTGTATATTTAAGATATAACGGGGAGGATATCATGGTAAAAAGAAATATGTTGGTTCTTTTGGTTGTTTTACTGTTTGCTTCATGCGCCGCCATGAACGCACAGGATTCCGGAGTAAAAACAAAGGTGACTACCGGCGGAGCTTCTGCCACTGACATTATCTCCTACCAGGGTCCCAAGGCAAGGATTGCAGTGGGAAGCTTTGAAACGAAGGCCGGAAAAGCGTGGGGCAAGATTGGAGACGGGATGCAGGAAATGATTATAGACTCCCTCTTCAAGACAAACAGGTTCATTGTGCTCGAAAGTTCATCACTGCAGGATATAAAGGGCGAATTTGAACTTGGAAGTGGAGGATGGGCGGCAAGCGCTCCACAGAAAGGAACATTTGAAACTGCAGACATACTTCTTACAGGTGCTATCACAGCGTTCGAACCGGATTACCAGAAAAGAGGAGGGGGCGGCATTGTCATTCCCATTCCCTTGAAAATAGGCGGAGGCTTAAAGATACAGAAAAAAGAAGCTTACATTGCCGCCAGCATAAGGCTTGTGGATGTCAGGACAAGAAGGATAATCAAAACCGGCACCGTTGAAGGATACTCTTCAAGCTCAAGCCTGGGCATACTTGGAGGAGGGCTCATTGGAGGCATCGCGCTGGGCGCAGGCTACGAAAGCTACAAGAACACTCCCATGGAAAAAGCCGTCATGATAATGCTTGAAAACGCGATAAGCGAGATTGTCAGCAGCGTACCTGAAGATTATTACAGGTACACTGCCGAAGGCAAGTCTGTCGAATCAACAGCTGAGACAAAGAAGAAAGGTTTAGGCATTGTGGGAGGCCAGGACAGGTTCACACCGGGAGCGAATACAATCCTTTCCGAAAACTTCAGCAGATATAATGTGGGAGCAGTGCCGGAAAAATGGGCGTTGACAAAAGCAAAAGTGGAAATAGCATCTTATGAAAACAGCAAATGGCTGAGATTCCTGAAGGATGGACAGGCAAAAATAGAAGCGAAAACAGACGGAGATTACTCTGTTGAATTCATGTTATTCATTCCTGACAGGGAGACGGACATATCAATAAGATACGGGGATTCCCCAGAAATGCTGATTGAAAAAGGTTCCGTCAAAATAGACGGAAATCCAGCAGGAAATATCGAAAGCGACAGAATACAAAAATTTGAGTTTTCAAGGAAGAGAGAGCAGGTTGTATTTTTCCTTGACGGGAAAAGGATATATACATCAGGGGTCCAGGACAAATACTTGGGAACTCTCGTCATATCGGTAAAAGGCATAGATGTAAACCAGGGTAGGGAAGTACTGCTGACCGACATAAAAATATCCGAATACAGGTAATAAAACAAAGGAATACTGACATGAATACATTGACAAAGCAAAGCCCCATTACATTTATTGAACTTCCTCCCACCCAGTTCGGCATACTCAACGGAGAGGCGAATATTGATTTTTACAGCGCAATCAGACTGCCTTCAAGAGGGATTCCGGCCCTCGCAGGAGTTTTAAGGGAAGAAAACTGGGAAAACATGGAGGAAATAAATCCGCTATATCACGGCAGAAAAGGAAAGCTGACCGAAAATAATTTCATAAGGATATATAATTCAGACATTCTTTTAATATCCTCCATAACAAGGACTTCCCCGCAGTCTATGAAATTGGCCGATTTATACAGGGGAAAAAATCCAGATGGGGTTACGATTGCAGGAGGACCCGATGCGACATTCAGGATAAACGAGTGGCTTGAACATGTTGATATAGTTGTAAAAGGCGAGGGTGAAATAACCTTAAAAGAATTGATGCCTGAACTTTTAAAAGAAAAACCCGACCTGAAAAGCATTGATGGAATAGCTTTCAAAGAAAACGGTAAAGTAATTCTTACGGAACCGAGGAAGTTGTTGTCAGCTGAAGAATTAAGCCGCCTGCCTCATCCTTATTATGACCCGACAATAAGGAAAAAGGTTGCAAGCATGGTTCTTGAAGCTTCGCGGGGATGCCCCAACAACTGCGATTTTTGCAGCGTTACGGAAATGTACGGGAGAGCTTACAGGCAAAAATCAAAAGAATATGTTATTGAAGAATTAAGGCGAATAGAAGGGATAGGAGAGTTCTGTTTTTTCACCGACGATAATATTGCCGGAAATCCTGCAAAGACAATAGAGCTTTTGAAGGATATAAAAAAGCACAGCCCGAAAAGAAAAAGAATAGCCCAGATTACAATCGCGGCCGCTTTCAACAGGGAGCTTCTTAAGGCCATGAAGGAAGCAGGATTCCAGTATCTGTGCGTGGGCATAGAATCTATTGTTGACAAAACGCTGGAGTTTTTCGGCAAACCATACAGGTCAAACAGAATAAAGGAAGCAATAAAAATTTACAGGGAAAATGGATTCTGGGTTCATGGGATGATGATGCTCGGAGGAGACGGAGATACCAGGCAAACCCTGAGGGAAACAGGAAGGTGGATTAACAAGAACGTTGACAGCGTCCAGTTTTTTGCTCCCATACCCATTCCCGGAACGAGGTTTCACGACAGGATGGAGAATGAAGGAAGAATTCTGACAAAAGACCTTTATTTATACGACGGACAGCATGTTGTAATAAGGCCCAAAAATTTCACTCCGTATGAAATGCAGAAGGTGCTTTACAGGATGTACAGGGATTTTTATTCCATAAGGAAAAGTTTTTTTCGGAATTTCGGAAGCAAAAAAGTGCTGATGAGCATGCTTTTCGCCGCATATGCTACTTTCCTG
>DAOQVZ010000081.1:0-11145 GCA_035341815.1 bacterium | reverse complement strand
AGATGTCTGCCTGAAAGGATAGTTTTTACATACCAGGGGGATGGAGACCTTGCCGCAATCGGTACCGCCGAGATTGTTCATGCCGCTGCCAGGGGAGAAAACATTACAGTTATTTTTGTGAATAACGCCGTTTACGGGATGACCAAGGGACAGATGGCCCCTACTACGCTTCTTGGCCAGAGGACAACCACTTCGCAAAAAGGAAGAACACCTGAAAACAACGGTTTTCCCGTGCGTGTCTGCGAGATGCTTTCTGCCCTCGAGGGGACAACCTATCTTGAAAGGACCACGATAGGTTCAATTCCCGATATTATCAAGACAAAAAGGGCCATAAAAAAAGCTTTTACATATCAGATTGAAGGCCTGGGCTTTTCTCTCGTAGAGGTGCTTTCTACCTGTCCCACAAACTGGAAGATGCCTGTTTCGGACGCTATGAAATGGGTTAACGGCGTAATGACAGTTACTTTTCCTCCCGGAGTCTACAAAGATAAAGCCGCTTTTGACAAGTCTTCAGATAAAAGGGATGAAGAAAAATAAGGCGGGAAAATGTTATTTTTACCTTTTTCAATCATACTTCTGGTTCTTCTTATCCTTCTTCTGCCCGTATTTTTTATTCTTCTGCAGATTGAAATCTTCAGAATAGCTCTCAGCAAACTTGGGATTTCTCCCCACTTTGCTTTTCTCATTTTTTTCCTTTCACTGATAGGAAGCATGATAAATATTCCGGTTCACACAAGGGAAGCCACTATGATTCTCCCTGAGAGGAATTTTTTTAGCATGTTCGGTTCACAGTTACTGCAGGAAGGCGCTGGTACCAGGCAGGTAATAGCTGTCAATCTGGGCGGGTGCATAATCCCCCTGCTTCTATGCCTTTACCTTCTGCCCAGGGCTCCCGCGACTCCCGTTATTTTTGCAACAATCATAATAACTGCAGTATGTTTCAAGCTTTCAAAGGTTGTCCCTGGAGCAGGTATCAGGATACCTGCTTTGATACCTCCGCTGCTGGCTGTTTTGCTGGCATACGTTTTTTCACCCGGCAACAAGATACCGGTTGCCTATATATCGGGAGTTCTCGGGGTTTTGATAGGGGCTGATATTCTTAACCTCCCGAATATCGGGAGGTATCCCGGGGTAATAAGCATAGGAGGAGCGGGAGTTTTCGACGGAATCTTTCTCGTGGGCATCATTTCCGCCCTGCTGGCATAACCAAAATGGAAAAATATAATAAAGCCATAAAAAACTGGTCCGCTGATGACAAACCGAGAGAGAAATTGCTTAGAAAGGGAGAACACACGCTGTCAGATGCGGAGCTTCTTGCAATTCTTTTACGGACAGGAACCAGGGGAGAAAGCGCACTTGACCTTGCAAGGAAGATACTGCAGGCGTTTGGCTCGTTCCGCAATATGAGCCATACAAGCATAAATAAATGGAAGGGGATAAAAGGCCTGGGGGAAGCTAAAATCTGCCAGATAAAAGCGGCCCTTGAAATAGGAAGGAGATTCAGGGAAACCGAGATGGTGGAAGAAAAGCCCAGGGTCGCAAAACCCGAGGATGTTGTCAGTTATATTATGCCCAGGATGAGGGACTTGAAAAGGGAGGTCTTCAAGGTTGTGCACCTTGATTCAAAAAACAGGATTTTTGATATAACAGAAAGCGAAGAGGGTACCGTTAACCAGGCCAATCCCATAATAAGGGAGGTTTTCAGGACTGCCATGGAAAATTTTTCCGCTTCGGTCATCTGCATACACAACCATCCTTCCGGGGATCCTTCTCCAAGCAACGAAGACAAGGAATTTACCCGTAATCTTGTGAAAGCGGGAGAGGTTCTTAATGTCAAGGTTCTCGACCACATAATCATAGGGGACAATTCCTACTACAGTTTTGCCGACCACCAGCTTGTTTGAATTTTTTTCTTTGCCCGATGACGCAAGGGAGGTTCAATCCATGTATGATATTACGATAAGAAACGGGACAATAATAAACGGTACGGGCGAAAGTATTTCAGCGGATGTAGCCGTCAAAAACGGATATATTGTAAAAATAGGGCGGATAGAGGAAAACTGCATGGAAACTATAGATGCCTGCGGAAAAATTGTTGCTCCGGGTTTTATAGATTTTCACAGCCACAATGACCGTGCCGCCATGCAGAAAACCCCCCTTCTGGCAAAGATAACACAGGGCGTGACGACTGAAGTTATAGGCAACTGCGGTTTCTGTGCGGCCGATTCCGGCGGCGGCATTAAAGATAAAGGCATAGAAATAGAGATACATACGGTTCTCGGAGCCTGTCCGAAAGGCGTTGCTCCTTTGCCGTGGGCAGAGAACCTGGACTATCTACGGAAAACTCCCCTGGTGACTAACCTTGTTCCCCTTGCCGGGCATAACAATATAAGGACCTCGGTCATGGGGATTGAAAACAGGCCTGCCAATGCTGAAGAACTTGCGAAAATGTTGTCCATTATGGAGGATGCTATGAAGGCGGGTTACTGGGGTCTGTCCACTGGCTTGATATATCCTCCGGGAATCTTTACCCCCGCCAGCGAGATTATGCGGCTTGCTTGCTCGGTATCAAGGTTGGGAGGCATTTATACCACGCATATCAGGGGAGAGGCGGAAACCCTCCTGGATGCAATCAAGGAAGCTGTTTCTGTCGGCAGGGAAACAGGAGTGTCCACGGAGATTTCACATCTGAAAGCCATGGGCATGAAAAACTGGGACAAGACTGACAGGGCTATCCAGCTTATTTACGGGGCAAGGGACCAGGGTGTTGATGTTAATTACGACCAGTATCCTTATACGGCCGGCTCCACAACTGCAACAGTACTCCTTCCTCCGTGGATGCTTGAAGGGGGACAGAAAGGAATCTTAAGGAGGCTTGGGGACACCGGCGAGCGTGAAAGGGCGCGCAGGGATATACTGAACGGGATTGAAGGATGGCAGAATCTTCTTTCGGACGGTCCGGAAAAGGTGGTTATCAGCAGGGTAAGCACACCGGGAAACAGGCGTTTTGAAGGGAAAAACCTCCTGGAGATATCTTCCGAATACGGCAAAGATTACATAGAGACCCTTTTTGATATCATGGAGGATGAACAGTGCAATATCCTGATGATAGTTTTTTCTATGTCCGAAGAGTCCGTGAGAAAGATACTGAAAGAGAAAATAGGCTTTGTCGGTACCGACGGAATTCCCTGCAGGCGTCCCCATCCGAGGCTTTGGGGAAGTTTTCCCCGCGTTCTTGCCAGGTATGTAAGGGAAGAAAAAATATTATCCCTTGATGATGCAATATATAAATTTGCCCGGGGGCCTGCTGCAAAACTCAATCTTGCCAAAAGGGGCCAGGTCAAGGAGGGCAATATTGCAGATATCGTGGTATTTGACAGGGAAAAGGTTGCGGATATGGCTACATACAAGGAGCCCGAAAAGCCGTCAACCGGAATAGATTATGTTATAATTAACGGTAAAACAGCAATAGCGAAAGGGAGTTTCAAAAACGTCATGGCCGGCAGGCTTTTGAAAAAAGGAGAAGATTAAATGGTTTGTTTGAAAGATGTACAAAAGGCTTACGAATGCATAAAAAAAAATATTTACACAACACCGGTTCTGACCAGGGATTTTGTGAACAGGGAGTATGGAAACAGGATAATACTGAAGCTTGAAAATCTCCAGAGAAGCGGAGCTTTCAAAATAAGGGGAGTGCTTAATAAAATAGATTCTCTTACACGCAAGGAAAGGAAAAATGGAATCATTTGCGCCACTTCCGGCAACCACGGGCTGGGAGTTGCCTACGTGTCTCACTGGGAGAAACTGAAAGCGGTGGTTGTTGTACCGGAAACAACTCCGGAGCATAAAGTGGAAAGGCTGAAGAAACTGGCGGAAGTCGAGATAACAGGACATACTTTCCTTGAAAGCTACCATCATGCAATCGAAAGGGCAGGCAATGAAAACCTGACTTTTATCCATCCTTTTGCAGACCCGCTTATCATCGCGGGGCAGGGAACAATAGCCCTTGAGCTCATGGAACAGGTTCCCGACATGAACTGCATAGTCGCTCCCATAGGAGGAGGCGGGCTTATCAGCGGTATTCTGACTGCAATAAAGGAGAAAAAGCCGGGTATAAAAGTCATAGGAGTCCAGGCAGAGGGAGCCGCTTCCATGTTCGCTTCGTGGAAGGCAGGAGTCATAAAACATCTGAAGACAATAGATACTATAGCGGAGGGGATAGCTGTTAAAAAAACGGAAGAAATGAACCTGGAAATCATAAAAAAATACGTGGATGACATAGTCCTTGTCGGCGACGACGATATAAGGGTTGCCATGAAAACTCTTTTTGACGAATACAAGATTGTCGGAGAAACCGCCGGGGCTGCTTCGTTCGCCGCCGTATTGAAAGGGAAAATGGGGCTGAAACACAAGAATGTAGTGTCAATCATTTCAGGCGGCAACATATCCCTTAAACAGTTTGTCATGCATACTGCTTGAAATCAGGCGTGCCTGCAGGATTATGGGGAAACGGCAGTTGCCTGGTTCGCAAGGTGCGCAGAAGTGATTGCGTCTGCGGAACAAATACGGGATTTCAAATGAAAACAAGGAACGATTTGCTTATTGTTAAAGAGGGACTGGAAGTTATACAGCTGACGGATGAAGAAAAATACGGTTCTTCCCACGTATACATGGAAGCCCAGATTTTTTTCCCCGACTCCAAAAGATTTGTCCTGCACCGCGCGGCAACAGCTCACGGCGTTGACAGGATGGACCCCGAACACAGGTATCTTCTCTGCGATATTGAAAACGGATGCAGCCTGGAACCTCTTACTCAAGAGATTGGGGTTTTGGGTCCGGCGGTATCGCCCGACGGAAGGTTCTTCTACTATTTTAACGATGAAACGCAGGTAAATGGCGGCAGGCTTGCACTCAAAAGGATTGACTTCGGGAACAACAGGAAAAAGGAGACTGTTACGGTGATTGATGCTCCCCTTCATGAAACGGGGACCATCCCTTCAAGGGTATATCCCCTTTCAACAATTTCTTCCGACGGTAAAAAAATCGCCGTTTCTGCTTTTCTCGGTGACGGGGAAAGAGAAAAGGCGCCCTGGGGACTTCTGGTTTTTGACATTGAAAAGGAAGAGGTTTCAGTTGCCCTGCAGGGGTATACCTTCGGCAATATGCATCCCCAGTACTGCCGCTCAAGGGAGTTGGAATTTAATAGAGACATAATGATACAGGAAAACCACGGCAATGTTTTTGACAGGTACGGGGTAAGGAAAACCCTTGTATCCGGAAAAGGAGCCGATATACATGTAATAAGGGACGACGGAAGCAATTTCAGGACAATGCCCTGGGGCAGGGACGGCAGGGAATTCTGTACTGGACACGAGTGTTGGAGGGGAAGAAGCTGCTGGGCTATTGCCAGCGTCTGGTATGGGGACAACAAGGACGTTAGGCTGATTGAAAGTGTTCCCGTGAAAGGCAAAAAGCATACGGGGTTGAAAATAGAAGGGGGAATGAGAAACGATTTAAGCATGAATTTTGACAATCCGGGTTTCGGCCATTTTGCAACCGACATGGAAGGGAAATTGATAGTATCGGACTATTTTCTGAAAGGAATTTTCCTGGCGAGGCTCCAGGAGGAAGGCAGGATGCCGGCCGCAGGCTGGATGAATATAGCGGATTCCCGTTCATCAGGTAAAAAAACAGGGCATATCCATCCTTTCCTTTCTCCTGACGGAAAAAAGGCCTTCTTCAATTCCGACGAGTCGGGTATCCTGCAGGCTTACATGATAACGGGCCTTGAGAACCTGAAAATATAAAATGCAAGAGCAGGAGGAAAAATAAAGATGAAATGGAGAACATTTTTTTTGTTGATGTCAATTATCATGATGTTTGTTTCAAATCCAATTTTAGCAGAAAACACTGGGAGGGTTGAAAGAAAGGAGGGAGTCATGGAGAAAATGGTTTTTCCCGACAAAGAATGGAAAAGGGGAAACCCCTCGGATTTCGGGTTTACCAAGGAAGCCCTTGATGCCATAGACGCAAAGATGAAAGAAGCGAAGGCAGACGGGGTGCTGATACGCAACGGGTACCTGGTTGCCGAATGGAATTACGCCGGGCCCGAGTATGCAAACATAAGGGAAGGGATACAGTCCTGCACCAAGTCCATTACCAGCATGGTGCTCGGGCTGGCGGTTCAGGACGGATTGATTCCGGATATTGACGCAAAAGTGAAGGATTACTGGCCGGATTTTGAAACAGGTCCCTATACCGACAGGATAACCTTCAGGCACATTGTTTCCATGACCTCCGGAATGGCGACGGTAAGAAACTGGGGGCTTGAATATGTGAACCCGGGCAACATAGAGCCGGGTACGGAATACCATTACCATAACGACCAGCCGGTCGCCCTTGCAAAAGCCCTGACATATCTTTACGGGAAGAAACTTGAAGAAGTTCTGAGGGAAAAAGCCCTGGTACATATGCAGGCGGACATGAACTGGGGGCTTGACGGGACAATCAAGGTTGCCGGTGGAAAAGAAGTTCCCCTTGTACACGGGCTTGGCTATTCCCAGTGGACGGCCGAAGGCCTTGCCAGGGTAGGACATCTCTACCTGAACAACGGCCGGTGGAAAGATAAACAGATTCTTCCGGAATCGTTCGTGAAAGAAAGTTTCACGGACATACCTTTAAAAATCAATATATGGCGTGCGGATTCCTGGCAGAAGAGCCAGCCGCCTCCCCAGACGGAAGAGGGACTGGCCAAAACCGGTTACGGTCTCGGATGGTGGACCGACAGGGGCAGTGAAGTTGCGGTGTGGGCAATGGGCGGTCACGGGGGCCAGTTCTGCGTTGTGATTCCCGAATACGGCGTGGTTATGACAAAGGTTAACGACTGGAGAAAAAAGCCTTTTATAGCGAGGAACCATTTTACTCCCATTTTGATACAATGCTTAAAATCCGGCAAAACCTGAACAGGAAGAGACAAAATCCTTGTTCTGATATGTTAAACGGATTTTTTTATGTGGCTGTTGAAAAAAGAAGATATTTTTCGGACAAGCAGCGTTGAGTTGATAAATCCTTCTCCTCCGTGGATTCCTCCCTTCACGATATACAGGTGGGATTCAACACCAGCTTCCAAAAGCGCCTTATGGAGCATCTCGCTCTGTGAAACGGGAACAACGGGGTCGCGGTCACCGTGAATTATCAAAAACGGAGCGGCGTTCTTATGAATATAATTCAACGGGCTTGCTTTCTCAGCTGTCTTCTTTTTCCTGTCGAGAGGCCCTCCTATGAGCTTTTCAACAACCTGTTTCAGGCTCTCGTTTCCTTTCTTTTCTGCGAACCTGCCCAGTTCATTTATTGAAGAAGGCCCGTAAAAATTGCATACTGCCTGGATACTGCTTGAAAAGTCGAGGTTTTCTCCCCTGTCAAACTCTTTTGTTTCAGCCGTTGTTCCTAAGAGCGACGCAAGGTGACCTCCAGCAGAAACTCCCATTGCTCCTATCCTGTTGGTAAGCAGCCCGTAATTTTTCCCTTTTGCACGCAGGAACCGGACAGCTTCCTTGCAGTCTTCCAGCTGGGCAGGAAATGGCGCAATATTCGTAAGCCTGTAATTTATGCTTGCAACGGCGTATCCATGGACAAGCAGTTCAAGCGCCCGCGGGCAGTTTATCCTGCTGTTCGTGCGCCACCCTCCGCCGTGCATGTAAAGTATGACAGGAAGTTCTGCCCGGGGACTGCCGTGGATATATACATTCATTAGGAGGCTCATTCCTCCGAGCTTCCTGTATTCCATGTCTCTTATTACCTTTGTTCCTTCAGGAAGAAAGTCTCCCTCCGGCGCTCCTTTTATATCTTCTGTCTTCATCGTTTTTGCCTTCACCTTTGCCTTATGTGTTTGTCAAGGAAAGAAATTGTCTTTTTAACTATTTCCGGAAGCAGGAACTCTTCTCCTCCGTGCCTGCCTCCCGTTATTATATGCAGGTGCGATTCAACCCCCGCTTCCAGGAGCGCCTTGTGAAAAGATTTGCTTACGGATACTTCCACGCTTGCATCATTATCTCCGTGAATTATCAGGAACGGGGCGGCGTTCCTGTGAATATAATTCAACGGGCTTGCCTTTTCCGCAATTCCCTTTTTTTCTTCAAGGGGCCCTCCTATAAGTTTTTCCGCAACCTGCACTATGTCGTTAGCACCTGTCAGGCGGGCGGATTTTATAAGGCAGGGTATTGAGCCGGGTCCGTAAAAATTGCATACCGCCTGCACGTCGCTTGAAAAGTCAAGATTGTCTCCCCTGTCGAACTCGCTGTTTTCCCCCGTGGTGCCGAGTAAAGATGCAAGATGGCCTCCCGCAGAATGTCCGCATACCCCTATTTTTTCCGTGTCCAGGTTATATTTCTCCCGGTTAGCCCTGAGGAACCTGACGGCTGCCTTGCAGTCTTCCAGCTGGGCAGGGAAGGTTGCAGCATCTGTCAGGCGGTAGTCTATGCTGGCAAGAGTGAAACCGTATTCCAGCAGGAACACGGCCCGGTGGCAGCTTGTCCTGTTGCCGTTCGCCCACCCTCCGCCATGCATGTACATGACAAGGGGAAGGGGTTTGCCTGAACTTTTGCATGAATAGATATTCATCATGAGTTTTGTCCCGCTGGCGTTCTTATACTCTATGTCCCTTATCACCGAAGTTCCAATGGGGAGCAGGTCTTCCTCCTGCGCTGCTGTTTTTTTCATGATATATGTCCTTTTATTCTCCCTGCCGAATCGGTATTGCAGGGAAGTTGTGTTTTCGTACCTGTTTCCCGGACCCGAAAACTGTGTTCTTTTGCCCCCATGTTAATACATGGCTTGATGAAGACCTGCAAAGTTTCTATTCTGCTTCCACGGATTCCCGCGAAAATGCGGACGCGCCTTTCAAATCTCCGTCAAAGAGAAAAAGCGCCCGCGTGTTCCTGTCCTGCCTGAAAGGTTTTGCCGGAGGGCTGAAATCCGTATTGTAACGGACAATATCGGATATCCTCAGCATATCCATGGTGCCTTCGAGCGGGCCTATTACCACCTTCCCGTCATCCTCTGCCAGTGTAACCTTCTCCTTTGCAGAAGGCAGTCGCAGGTGCCTGACGTAATCGCTGCTTCTGAATCCTTCCATCCGCCTGCCGTTGACAAACATGGAAAACTCCCATTTCAGGGAAGCGGGGTCCGGTTTTTTCAGTTCCCCGGGTCCGCCGAGGGCGAGCAGCGACCCTCCTCCCCGTATGAACCTGACTGCCAGTATATTCTCTCCTTTATTCAGCTTGACGTCCACCATGTGGTTCCATATGGAAAAAGGGTGGTGGATATTTGCGGTTTTCGTGGTGTCGTGTACAATTTTCCCGTTTATCCATGCCTGCATCCACCAGTCTGCTCCCATTCCCAGGGTGACTTCCTGCTCTGCCGGGGAATTGAGCTGCAAAAAGACATAGGCGGTCCTGCCCGTATATTCTTCCTTAAGCATGCCCGGGAAATCGTAAAGGGTGTTTCTTACCGTCACATCTTTTGCCGCGAATTGTCTGCCGCTGACCTCTATCGTTTCAGGGAACGAGTTGAGAGTTTCTTCGGGCAGTACCGGGTCGTCCCGGTCCAGGGGCCCGAATATGCGCCACTTTGCGGGCCATTGGAGATTACCGAGCACGGGCTTGCCGGGAACCGTTGTTTCGGGATACCCGTATGCCCACGTATATGCAAGGTGTTGCCATTCTCCCTGCCTGAACAAGAGGTTTTCTTCCCTGCCGATAACGGACTGCAAGTGAAAAGAATTTTTCCAGAAATCGGACATCGTTACTCCGGGGATATCGCATAGCAGTTCAATAAGCAGGTCGCTCCAGAGAACTCCCTGTCCTGTCCTGGCTCCGCAGCGGTATCCTGAACGGATGTGGGGGCCTGTTATGAAAGGACGTGTACGGAAGGAATCCCTTAATCCGAGCGTTATGTCCTGGGTGGACCAGTCGGGACGGTACCAGAACTCTATCGTGCCCTTCAGCCCCGGGAAATATTGGTATCCTCCCGTTTCCGTTTTAGCGCCGCCCGGAAAGCTCAACGATTTGCCTTGTGAAAGGCGTACGGCTTTGCCGTCTATTCCTTCAACAAACTCGAGAGGTTTAGATGGCGCAGGAATTCTGGAAACCTGTTTTACGGGTTTTCCCGTTGTCCCTTCCGGCAGTCCCGACGGAGAACCGTAAGATACCACGGGTTCTACGTTAAGCAGCCTTGCGAACGCGAGAGGAGAAATGCCGGGCGCGCTTAGGCTCCAGACTCCGCTTCTTTTTTCTACGGGCACCGACAGCCTGCCGGTATTCCTGGTATCCGCCTCTATAATAATTGTCCCGTCGGGCCCTCTTATCTCCTGGGGCCGCTGGAGGAATATTTCGAGTTTTTCCAGCCCTTCGGGCACCCTGAAATAGAAAGGCTTGTGGCCGCCCAATTTCTTAGCCCTGTCGTCTTCCGGGGAGGTTGCGGACCAAAACCCTTGCGGGCAGTAGAGGGCCGTTTTTTCCGAGTTTGTGTCCAGGATGGTGAAAGGTTCGTTCCCGCCCATTGACAGCAGGTAAAGGCCTGTTTTTGCCTGCTTTGGGAGGGTTATTCTTGAGTGGTAATGAAAAGAATCGGGCACCTGTCTGCCTATCAGGACATGGGGTATACTTTCCTGCATTTCTGTCTTGACACCCTTTACGGGGATTTCTTTTTCAGAGGGAGGGTAAGTGAACACTTCCGGTTTGACTTGCCCGCGGCGTTTGCTCACAAAATGGATGTTGAGCACGGTATCCCGGCCTTCCCTGTGGTTAAAGAGGGTATCTGATTTTGTGATGCCCGTTGCTTTTATTAGCACGGGGAAGCGGTCTCCTTTCCATCCTTCCTCTGCAAGTATTTTCATGGCCGCGGGCATCCCGAAAAACGGGTGACCCGGGGCGGTCAGCCCCATGCGCAGGGAATCAACGGGGACTATTTTCCACCATTCGGGATTGACTTCAAATTGTTTCATCTCTTCGCTTAGAGAACTTGAATTTGCAGGCATCCCGTCAATCATTGTTTCCTCAACCACCCTGCGGTAATTCTGGTTGCCCGTCATGCGGTAAGCCAAGGCATAGGCAAAAGCCATGCTTCCCCGGGAAGCAGAATAGAGCG
>DAOQVZ010000080.1:0-11252 GCA_035341815.1 bacterium | reverse complement strand
CGGCGGGATTTACTCAGCGGATACCGGAACTGCCTCTATCTTAACCTCTTTTTCATTCACATTGACAATAATGTAATGGTGGAAATTGCCCTTAGGATAGAAATGGAAGGGAGCTCCTCCCCCTCCTGAAATGACCTGTTGCAGCCCGTCCCGGTTCCCGCTGTGGTAGAGGTGTTCGTGCCCGGCAAATACGGCCGTTACCCCGTATTGTTTGAAGAGTTCCGCCAGGCTGTTCCTGTGTTCCGACGATATGAAATGAAAATGGTCTTTGCCCTGGAAAAGGGCTGAAAAGAGAGGCCTGTGCATGAAAACAAACAGGTCCCTGTATTTTTTCGATTTTTCAAGCTCTCTTTTGAGCCACTCCAGCTGTTCTCCCGTTATGTTTCCTTCCTCTCCCACCTGCTCGGTATTCAGGATGATGAAGAAAGAATTTTTCCATGCAAGAGAACGGTAAAGAGGCCCGAACAATTCTTCGTGCAGTTTCTCGTTCTGCTTTGATTTCCTTATGTCATGGTTGCCTGCCGTATGGTACATAGTAATTTTAAGTTCATCAATTATACTTTTAAATTCTTTGTACTGTTCTCTCGCAACCTCTTTATTTCTGTCTCCCTGTATCTTGTCCCCGAGGTGCACGACAAATTTGGCATCCGACCTGTTGACTTCTGATATTATCTTTCTGAAGACAGCCGGCTGTCCGAAGGTCCCCCGGGGCTGGTTGTCCCCTATGACAACAAAAGAAAATGTTTCTTCCCGGAGAATATGCTTTTCCTTTTGAATAATAGTAACAGGATTAGGAAAAGCAAACAGTCTATTTGCCAGAGTTAAAAGCAAGATAGCAGGCAATAAAATCCTGATTAATAACGCCTTTCTTTTCATGATTTTTCTTTCGTCCGGGCAATTTCAAAAAGCTTTATATCGCATGGTTTGACGGATATGCAAATCCTGTCTTTCCTGGTTTCGGTTTTCTCCTTTCCTGTAAGAGCCACCGCTCTTGAAGAGTCTTTGAGCGGGATGGAGAAACGCTCTTCTTTTTCTCCGAAGTTGGCTGTCAATAGATACTTCTTGCCGTTGAACCCTTGTGCCATAACCGTCCTTATGGAATCAGGCGGTTCCAGCCGTACCACGGATACCTTGCTTTTTGAATACAGGGATGTCTTCCTGCTTCCGGTTCCCGCCAGTATTACGCACCCCATGTCAAAAAGGGTTTCCCCTTTCTCCACGGCAAGGGGCCCCTTTTTGTAAGGAAAACATAATTCGTCCGCCCTCAATCCCGTTGAAACGGTCCTGCTTTCGTACTGAGAAAGCTTCAATCCCGCCTGCCTTTTTGGCGGGCGGCAAAGAGAGAATCCGTCTGAGCCGTATAAACCGACAATTCCCAGCCGGTTATCAATATTTATCCAGGGAGAGAGGAATTCAATAGTTCCCTCTTTCCCATCATTTCCGCCTTTGACCTTCCTTATGCCCTTTGACGACCGGTATATCCTTACGGAACCGTTAAAGATATCGTTGGGGATATTGCAATTCAATCCTTTAAGTTCGTTAATGTAAAATCGGCGGCAGGCAACGGCTTTTTCCATTATTATAACCGTTGTATCGTCGGGCAGAGCGGCAAAGACAATGATGTTTTTGCCCGTTATTTCGTCGGACTGCCCTTCAAAAAAACCGGTTGAATATATCTCTGTTTCTCCAACCGTGCAGAAGCCGCCTTCAAAAAGATATTCCCTGTGGAAAAGAATTCTCTGCCCGTTAAACCGCCCCTGTCCTGTTATCCTTCCAGAAAAGTTGTATCTCCATTCAGCCATGTCGCTTCTGTCAACCGGCAGGCACAGCCCCTGGGGCGGCTCGGCTGCCTTCCAGCACCACGACGCCATTCTTTTTTCTCCCCGGCAAACGCACGCGCCGTGGTAACTGTCATGCCACTCTTTCAAATCACGGGCCTTTTTTGAAGGATTATTCAATACAGGCGGCTCCAACATTCTTTTCCAGTAAGCCGCCATGGCGAACGTGGCAGCCCTGTCTGATTCGAGGCGGGTATAGTATAGAGGAGATATGTTTTTGAGGTCCTGACAGCGGGCCGACAGGAACGACCCGTCGCCGTTATAGGCGGTTTCTCTTTTGACTGTTTCAAACCATCCGTTTTCGAACGATTTGCACTCACGGTCCCCGTAAAGGTCGTATATCATGAGCCACGCGGGAAGGGCGTAGTCCTGGCAGTAAGAGTATCTTACCCTAGTATCCCCTCCTATCCTGCAAAGGCGTCCGTCGGGAAAGGTGGATAGTTTTACCAGCTGCCAGAGTTCGCGGACATGTCGCAGCAATAATTCCGGCACGGGAAGATTTCTCAGGCGGTATTCAAAGTAAAGAATGGCTATGTTGGACAGGCATATATACATGTACCCGATATTGAGATACCCGTGGTGGTTGAGGGCGAAGGTTTCAAAGAAGTTGTCCCCGGCGTACCGCTCGGAAACGGATTTGCCCGCGGCCGTTTCCATGCTTACGGCATCTGACGCGACAGAAATGCCGTTGACAATAAAAGAAGTTCCCTTGTCCATATATTCTTTGATTCTCGGGCAGTCCGGGTACATGAGCGCCGTACGGTAAAGATGTGCGCCGTTCCATATATTGCTTTCAGGGTGGTTGTTTTCCGTTTTCCCCGCTTTAACGGGATGGCAGTCTGTGAGATAGTCCGCTTCGGAGAGCATAACGTTTCTGAGCATCCCGCGTTCGTTTTCGGACAGCCTGCCCTGCAGGGCGTCTATGCCGTGCATCATGCGTTCGATTCCAAGGACGCTTATCCACGAATTCCCCCATTTTGTGCCGTTAAAACAGGCGTAGCTGCCGGTTTTGTGCGTTTCAAGGTTAAACCTGAGCATTCTGACCGAGTATTCATACAGTTCATCTCTCGAAAGTCCGGCCGTTTTTTCGTCCGTGGACGGATCTGCCGCCAGTACCGCAAACGCCGAAAATGCTTTCTGCTGGGTCTGCACGCCCCAGCTGTCGTAGCCGGTTCCGTAACAGAGCAGGCCGGGCCTGTCAGGAGGGGTGTAAAGATAATCTCTTGTGGATTTTATCCATTTTTCAAGCACCGAAACGTAATCTTTTGAGGACGCCATGACAAACCTTCCTTTTTTGAGCAGACAAGAAGCTGTCAACAGATTAAACAGTTTATAACTTTTAGATGGTTATTTTCCCGGCTCTTCACATCCTGAAACCGACCCATGGGTCCCTGTCTGCATGCGTGAAACACACCTCTATCTCTTGCCGTGACGGGTGGAAAATGCCTGCCCATTCGGTTTCGTATTTTAGCGGGTCATCATCTCCGTACCGGCAGAGTGCGCCGGGACGCCGGTTATATGCAACTATTTTTTTCAGCAATCCCGCATCGCGGGGTTTTTCCCTGATTAAATTTTCTATTGCTGCATAACGTTCCATGGATTCGTTCAATCTGGCGGGATTGTCAGCCCTGTAAGGCGCCATTTCGCCGGAAAGGGAATGGTTTGTACACCAGAGGACCCCGTCAACAGGCCTGCGCAGGTATTGCAGATTGCCCGCTTTTTCAACCACGACTGCATCTCCGCTTCTATCAGCCAGGGGGATATTCGCTCCCCGGGCAGTCAGGGGGATATCCTTCAATAAATCGACAGCCTCCGCAACCGAGCCTGCCCGGGTAAGCAGGCAGTAGTTGAGGCAGTGGGGGTCAATAGGATTGTCGGGCGCCTGGACACTCGAAGAAGAGCTTGAGCCTCCGACTGCAAGTCCGGCTTCGTTTATGCCTGCTCCTCCCCATACCGTCCCTGCCCATGAGACGCTCAGCGAAGCGTAGCCGTTCCTGGGACGCTTAAGCTTTACAATTGAATGCTTCCCCTCATGGACGGGCAAATCGTTGGTTTTTGCCATCATGGGCCCGCTGCCGCTTTGTGTAAAAACAATATTGGAACATCCTTCCCTGGACTCTTTCATCAAGGCGTAAAAATTTGCAAGGTAAAGCCATTGAAAAGGGAAGCCCGAACCGTCTGCCATTCCCTGGATTTCCTCAATCAATTCCGGGCATATTTTCTCGGTAAACGACATATATTTTTTCCTTGCAGAGGTAAATTGCTCGTTATCCCATCGGCGGAAACCTTTTGCCAGCAGGTCTATCGTCGCTCCTATCGCCAGCCGGGAAAGTTTCCCTGCCTGGTATCCCATTTCGTAGCCGGTGCCTGACAGTTCCATGAAAAACATTCCGTTTTTCTCCTTCTTTTACCCGAACCTGAAGAGGAATACCTTTGCGGCATCCTCATAGCCCATGTCAACGGTTATTTCCGCTTTATTTTCTGACGTTTCAAAAGGCACCCTCTTGCCGGTCAATAATTCCCTCACTTCTTTTATTCTCTTGCCGGGCGGGATATCGGCAGCCATGGCAAAAGAAGCCGGTTCTTTGAAATATGAAGCTATCGTGCCCATGTAAATATCTTTTCCCTCCAGTGGGAAGAATTCAAAGGTTGACATATACCTGTAGTCCAGCGGCCGCAGTTTCCTCATGGGCACCTCGGGCGGCCAGCCTTCAACCCTTAACGCGGGTTTTTCACCGGCAAACCATTCCACAAGGAGAGGAAAAAGCAGGTGTGACTGGTTCCTGACAGTCGTCCCGTAAGCTTCATTCTTTGAGACATGGGTAGGAAATCCTGCGAACCAGAGCAGATTTCCGTCTTTCCCTGCCAGGACAATTGCCGGGCGGCCCGAGGGAGTCCCGTTTTCATCGAGAAACTCGGCGATTATTCTGCTGTCGCCGGGAACCTCGGCATCAACACAGTGGTCAAGAGTGAAGAGAGGCTTGCAGGTACCGTTGGAATAGCGTTCGGCAATTTTCTCGTCAACAGTGTAAAGATTTTTCATGAAGGGGAGGTTTTCCACCATCCGGAATCTCTGTTGCCTTCCTGTCTCCCCTGTAACTTTTATTCCGCAAAGCTCCTGCAGCAAGCTGCCCCCGTTGTTTTTTTTTGTTCCCGTCCCGTCATCGGTCCCCATGCATCCGAGGACAGCCATCCTGCCTTTGCCCGAAACAAATTCTCTTATCCCTTTTTCCTCCTCTTGCGAAAGGCAGTTTATTTCCGGAAGAATTATGACCCTGTAAGAAAAAAGGTTATTCAGGTCCTTTAACCCCTTGTCCGGAATGTAGCCGTACGGTATCCCTGTGTGCCTTAATGACTGCGCAACCGGCAATACCCTGGTCCCGTCGTAGGAAAGGGGGGTGCTCGCCGGCAGCGGCCTTTTATATATTTCCGTCCTGGCCCCGTGAACGAGAGCCGAATATTTCAAGGGGACGGCTTTTTCAAAATACCGGTCCAGCTTAAAAGCCCCTTCATAGGTTTTTTGCACAGGGGAAATTTTCTGCAGGCTATATGTGAAAGGGGTGATTATGTCCACGCCGCAGGAAGGCGGTATGACGGCCGACCATATTCCGTCTTCAGCTCCGAGCGGCCGGGTAAACGTGGGATGGGAAAAGCCCTGGGGAATGATTTCTGCCAGTTTCCCGTCGCCGGCCGCGCCTTTGAGGAAACGGCACCATTCGCTGAGATATGTTTCGGCCGGAGAGAAAAACGGCGCGTTGTGAAAGGTATAATAAGGGTCGGTGGACAGCCCGTCAAGCTGTTCAGCCATCCCGGAAAGGTCCACCCCGGTACTCCACGGATTCCTCCATAAGTCCGTGCTCGGGCTTGCCTGGAAAACAACCTTTATGTTTTTATTTATTTCGTGAATGGCCCTTGACATCTCGCAGTGGACCCCGTTCCACCTCTCAATAGTCCATTCAAGGAACCTGCGCCACTTGATATCCTTCCACTCTTCAATGGCCGGGTTTAATACGACCGGCATCCCTTCCCCGAAATCTGCAAGGTATGCGCCTCTGCATGTCTCGCAGTGGCATGCGCCGCCGGGAAGATAAGCTTCGTCGTTTATCTGGATTCTCTCAACGCCCGGAAAACGGGCAACTTCCCTCAGGAAAAGGAGTTGCCTGTTCTTGAACTCCGGGTTGAAAGGGCATCCCCAAATGCCGGTTGAGCGTCCTTGACGGTTCTGAAAGTCGGATGCCGATACGAGTTTCTGGTCAGGATGGTGTGAAAGATACCTGTACTGGTATTTCATGTAAAAGGTAAAAAGACAAACCCCCATACCGCAAGAAACCGCTTTTTCACAGAGGGCCTTAACTGTCTCAATGTTTTCCTCTTTGGCCGATAAACTTACGCAATGGTATCCTTTCCCTGCAACCTCTTCAAGCAGGGCAAACAGGGTTTCCTTCAATCCTGTATAATCCTGCAGCATGGCTGTTCTGACAATCTTTCTGTGGATCATTTTCTCTCCCGGAGCAGGCTTGGATTTTCAGAAATAGTACCATATGGAGGTGTATTCGTCTATATTTTCGCCGTCCCGGTTCAGTCTGCAAAGATAGCTGTATATAGAGACGTCCGTGTAAAGATATGTGTCTGTCAGGAGGACCTTTGATTCCCACGGATAAAACCTGTAAACCCTGCTTCCGTCTCCCATAATCATGATAACCTCATGGTCCTGCCATGCACGCAGGTGAGATTTTCCGAGTTTCGGCACATTGAAAACGGGCTCATCCGTTCTCACCAACCCTGAAAGCAGACGCGCTTCTTCTTTTCTTTCCTGCTCTATCCTGGCAATGGGGACCCGGAAATCTACCGTTTCCTCTTTGCCCTTGGTGTTGAAGCTGTAATAGGGGTCTATGCCGGAAAGCTTCATTATTTTACGCAGGGCGCAGGTTTCAAACCGCCTGCTGTTGTAGTAGGTAAATACCTGCTGGTTATAGATGTTTATCCCCGCGTTTTTGACTTTTTTTATTGCGCAAAGCGAATCCCTGGTCATTTCCGAAGGATGTTCGTAGTGTGTTACCACGCACACCTCTCGTTTTCCCCACTCATGGTATTTTTTCAGTATTTGGATAAATCCCGAATCAATTCTGAAGGGCAGTGTGACGGGAACTCTCGTGCCGATGCGTATTCTTTCTATGTGGGGTATTGAAGCAATACTGCCGAAAAGATTGTCAAGGTATGCATTGGGAAGAGTCAGGGGGTCACCGCCCGTAACCAGAACCTCTGCAATATTGGGATTACAGGCTATCCATTTTACTGCTTTTTCTATCTTTGAGCCGGTTATTTCTCCTTCCCCGATTTTTTTTATCTCCCAGTTCCTCTGGCAGTATACGCATATCTGCGGACAGGATTCAAAGGGTTTCAGGATGACTATTTGCGGGTACCTGCGGGTTACGCAGTCTATCGGGCTTGTTGACTTCTCCCCCATGAAATCCATATCCTGTCCTGTCTCACGGGCTTTGTTTACTGCCTCGCAGTACCTTTTGCCCGGAATTACCTGGGCCCTGACTGCCCTGTCTCTGTCGGTTCTTCCTTCCATGTTGAAGAGAGAAAGATAATATGGAGTTATCTGGAAGGGGATATTGTTTTTTTCCGCGCAGGCAAGTCCTTCAATCTCGTCTTTTTCAAGTTTTACAAGGGCTTTAAGCGTTTCCGCAGTCTGTATGATGTGTTTAAGGTGCCATATGTAATTGGACCAGTCTTTTTCAGAAGATTTAAAGTATTCGAGGATATGCTTTTTAAGCAAAAGGCTCTTTTGGGCGGAGTTTTCATCAAGGCTGTCGCTGTATCTCTTTATGGAAGCATTCATTATTGAGGAGTAACTGTCAAGAACCCCGGACCTCAGGCCCGCAGCCTTTTTACTTTCTCTGAACGCCCCTTTTTTGAGACCTTTTTCGTATAACTCTGTTTTCCCCAAAATTCCCTTAAACAGGTAGATTAATTCACAAAGAAAACCTTCTGTCGTTTCAGGCGGCATATTGTTTTTACTCAGCTGCCATAAAAGGGTAAGAGCCGAAAACCCCGAAAGAGCTTCGTTTTCTCTTCGGATAATGTTCTTGAATACCCTTATGCACTCTTTTGCATTATTCTTTTCAATCGGGTGCAGACGTTTCAGGGGTTTTGGGGAATGGACTTTGAACAGCTCCCTTTCAATGTTATTGAGGTACCTGAAAAGTTCATTGCGCGCGTCCTTCTGGTTTTCTGCCTTTGAAAGCCGTTTTTTTATTTCGGGATTGGTTTTCCATAGTTCTTCCGCAAGTTTTTCTTTAGACAGCAAAATTTTATTTCTCATATTTTTATTATAAGGGCATAACTCTTTTTTTTAAAGACAGGGCTCTATTTTTTAATAAATTTCGAAGGTTTTTAAGAAAATTTTGACATTTCTTCTTATTGAGTGTAGATTATAATATTGTTCTGATATCTAAATTAAACTTTTTTACCGCATTTCACGAAAGGGGTCCAAAATGTTAAATCAGTTTTTCAATCCAAAGAGCATAGCTCTTGTAGGGGCTTCAAGCAATACAGGCAAGTTGGGATACAGGATTTTAAAGAACCTTGTGGATGGCGGATACAAGGGGGCTTTATATCCCATAAACCCCAAAGCCGACACTATACTCAACCTCAAGGGTTACAAAAGCATTAACGACCTGCCTGAGGGGCCCGAACTTGTTCTGGTTGTCATACCTTCCGATATTGTATGCGACGTTGCAAAAAGATGCGGTGAGCGTGGAGTCAAGGGGCTTATCGTAATAAGTGCGGGGTTCAAGGAAGCGGGCAAGGAAGGAAAGGAAAAAGAAGAACAGCTCAAGGAAATAGTAAAACGGTACAATATGAGGCTCATCGGGCCAAATTGCCTTGGGATTATAGACACTGTCAGCAGTCTCAATGCTTCTTTTGCATTTGAAATGCCGCCCAGGGGCAAAATTTCTTTTATCACGCAATCGGGAGCTCTCGGCACTGCCGTTCTTGACTGGGCGGTGAAAGAAGAGATAGGCCTTTCGAAATTTGTCAGTTTCGGCAACATGGCGGATGTTTCGGAAACCGACCTCATAAAGGAATTCGGAGATGACCCCGATACCAACGTGATACTCCTTTACCTTGAAGGCCTTAAGGACGGCAAAAAGTTTATAGAAACGGCAAGGCAGGTTTCAATGAAAAAACCTATTGTCATGGTAAAGTCGGGACGCAGTTCTGCGGGAAGCAAGGCGGTTTCGTCGCATACGGGCAGCCTTGCAGGTTCTGACAGGGCTTACGATGCGGCTCTCCGGCAGGCAGGCGTGATAAGGGCCAATTCCGTACAGGAACTTTTCGACTGCGCCATAGCCTTTGCTTACCAGCCGCCCATTACAGGGAAAAGGATAGCGATAGTGACAAATGCGGGAGGGCCGGGGGTTATGGCAGTTGATGCGGTGGAAGACAGCAGCATGACAATGTCAGAGATATCCTTGGAAGCCAAGCAGGAACTTAAAACATTTCTTTCCCCGGCAGCAAGCGTGAACAACCCCGTTGATGTCCTTGGAGACGCCCTTGCGGATACTTACGGGAAGGCAATGGAAATAGTCCTTAAAGAGAAGAAAACTGATGCCGTGCTGGCGGTTTTGACACCCCAGGTCGTAACACAGATTCCCGAGACCGCAGAGAAGGCCGCTTCAATATACAAGAAATATAAGAAGCCCGTTTTCGGATGCTTCATGGGCGGCCACAGGATGGATGAAGGAATAAAAGTGCTGATGAAAAGGGGAATACCCAATTATCTTTTCCCCGAAAGAGCTGTTTCTTCCATGAAAAGCATGTATGATTATTACACGTGGCAAACAACAGACAGGGGGAACCTGGCAAACTTTAAGGTTGAAAAGCAGGCTGTTGAAAAGATGATAGGAGAAGCTAAAAAGGAAGGCAGAAAGACGATGGGAGACATAGAAGGAAGGTCCATTCTTGACTGTTACGGGATAAATACAGTTAAATCACTTGTTGCAAAAGGTGTCGAAGAGTGCAAACCTATTATATCTAAAACGGGCTTGCCTGTAGTTATGAAGCTGGTATCGCCCGATATCCTGCATAAGACGGAAGCGGGAGGAGTCAAGGTCGGAATAAATTCTCTGGAGGATGCAGAAAAGGCGTTCAGGGATATACTCCGTTCTGCCAGGGCATACAAGAAAGATGCGAAAATCGAAGGAGTCCAGCTGCAACCTATGGTTTCCGGAGGGGTGGAGGTAATAGTCGGGGTCATGAAAGACGCCCAGTTCGGCCATCTTTTGATGTTCGGGCTGGGGGGCATTTACGTGGAACTTCTCAAGGACGTTTCTTTCAGGGTGGTTCCCGTAAGCGATATGGATGCAAAAGGCATGGTTAACGGCATAAAAACTGTCAAGATGCTAAAAGGATTCAGGAATATACCGGAAAGAGATACCGATGCAATAGTGGATGTTTTGCTGAGAGTTTCACAGTTATGCTCGGACTTCCCCGAAATTTCAGAAATGGACATCAATCCGCTCATGGTAATGGAAAAAGGCAAAGGCGCCATAGCCGTGGATGCGAGGTTTGCACTTTGATGCAAAAGGCAGTTTAATCAAAACTATTTTGAGACTTCCAGAATTCTGACCTCCGCTTCTTTTACGAGAGAATCAAAGATGCGGGCGTCCTGTACATTGCCGACTATATCCCCGAAATGTATGGGAATTGCCACCTTCGGTTTTATCATCTTTACGGCTTCTGCCGCCTGTTTTGCGTCCATCGTGTAAGTTCCCCCGACAGGAAGGATGGCAACATCCGCCCTGATGTCTTTCATTTCCGGTATAAGGTCGGTGTCTCCGGCAATGTAGACAGAATATCCTCTGAACTTCAGGATAAAACCAAGCCAGTTATTACTTTTCGGATGGAATTTCTTGTCAATGTTGTAAGAGCGGACTCCGTCTATTGTAACCCAATCCGTGTTTATGCTTTCTCCCGGCAGCATGATTTTTTTCTCTCCCTCTTTTATTTTTTCAAGAGCGTCGGAAGGTCCGATAAACAAGGTTTTTTCTCCGCGTATTTTTTCGATATCTTCAGGACTGCAGTGGTCATGGTGGGAATGAGTTATCAGTATAATATCGGCTTTCGGCTGGCCTGTTTTCAGTTTCCACGGGTCTATATATATCTGTTTCCCTTCATGTTCTATCCTTATGGTAGAATGGCCGAGCCATTTTATATTTTTCTCCATATTCTTTCCTCCTCCGTAAAGAAAAGAGCAACAGGTTAATATTATATAAACTATAGCATATTTCATCCTGTATCCCATATCTGCCTCCTTTTTCAGAACTTCCGACATAAGATAGAGGAAGACAAGCAGTTTCCGTGCTCGAAACAGGCTGCGCCTTTGGCTTCAGCACAGGCAAG
>DAOQVZ010000079.1:0-11330 GCA_035341815.1 bacterium | reverse complement strand
CTCATTTTGACCTCCTTGGAAGGAAGGCCCTTTTTCATATTACCATTGCGAGGAATGAGATCCCTCGTCTGTCATTGCGAGGATTGCTTTATAAGACGAAGCAATCTCAACGACAGTCTCGGGACAGGCTCCGCAATCTCAACGACAGTCTCGGGGCAGGCTCCTCAATCTCAATGACAGTCTCGGTACAGATAAAAGCGAGATTGCCGCGTCGCACACAACGCTTTCTCGCAAGACAAACAGAAAACGTCGGTTCCCCGGATAAACCCGGGGTAAATACCGGAACAGTCCCGGACAAGCGGGGTAAGAAATCTCAAAAGCGATGAATCATAACCCCTCACCTTGAAAAAAATATCAAAGATGAGTTCGGGGTAAAGTAGGCCGCGCAGGACTCCAACCTGTCGCTGCGCTCCTTAAGGGGAGGGCTGCTCCCCTTAAGCTTCCCCTCCGAACCGGAAATCGCAGGGAAAATCCTTTTCCCTGCACCCTTTACAGGTTCTTCGTCCTGCTTACAAGGTTATTTCAAAGCGATGAATCATAACCCCTCACCTTGAAAGTGCACCATAGTAGAGTTCCCCGGACAAGCCCGGGGCAAGCGGGGTAAAGTAGGCCGCGCAGGTTTCTCTTTCGACTGTGAGGCCTCAAATACCGTCGGTAGTAGGCCGCGCAGGACTCCAACCTGTCGCTGCGCTCCTTAAGGGGAGGGCTGCTCCCCTTAAGCTTCCCCTCCGAACCGGAAATCGCAGGGAAAATCCTTTTCCCTGCACCCTTTACAGGTTCTTCGTCCTGCTTACAAGGTTATTTCAAAGCGATGAATCATAACCCCTCACCTTGAAAAAAATATCAAAGATGAGTTCGGGGTAAAGTAGGCCGCGCAGGACTCGAACCTGCCACGCCCGCCTTAAAAGGGCGGTGCTCTACCAGATGAGCTAGCGGCCCATGATGCAAGATACCCTAATAATTATAATGATTTATCAGGTTATGTCAATTTTTCAAAAAAAGTCGGGGCGCTCGGATTCGAACCGAGGACCTCATGGTCCCAAACCATGCGCGCTAAACCGGACTGCGCTACGCCCCGGAAGGCGCTTTTTAACGGAACAATATTGTACTTCATATGACAGTATGCGTCAATATATATTATATATTGCGTGTACCGGTTGATGCCTGCGTCAAATCAAAAAAAAAGAAAAAAAAGGAAAGATTGACTTCAGCTGTTTTTTAGTATATTATCTAACACTATGGGACTGATAATATTTATCTTCGGGCTTATATTCGGCAGTTTTGCAAATGTTGTAATTTTGAGGCTTCCCAAAGGCAAATCACTTGTAGCCCCCGGTTCGTCATGTCCGACTTGCGGAAAAAGCATTCGCTTTTACGATAACATTCCTCTTGTCAGTTACCTGCTTTTACGCGGAAAATGCAGGTTCTGCAAAAAAAAGATATCCGCAAGGTATTTTCTTATCGAGCTTTTAAGCGGGATACTTTTTTTTCTTGTATATAAAAAATTCGGTCTTGATGCAAGATTCTTCATATTTGCCTATTCACTTTTGATAGTTGGATTTATAGATATAGATACGTTTCTAATTTCCGATGTCATCGTCCTGCCCATGGTTGTCCTGGGCCTTATTTTTTCGTTTTTCCCCGGGATGCACCACGGTCTTTCAACTTCGGGGAGTTTTCTGTATTCGCTGTGGGGGGTTATCCTGGGAGGCGGACTCCTCATTCTGTTAAGTTTTTTCGGGAAACTCGTTTTCAAAAAGGAAGCAATGGGCGGGGGAGACGTGAAACTTCTGGCAATGATAGGAGCTTTTCTCGGATGGAAAAGTATTTTTCTGACGTTATTTTTTGCTTCTCTTCTCGGCACATTAATAAGTCTTTCTCTCATTGCCTGCAAGAAAAAAACTATTGAGGATTATGTTCCTTTCGGCCCATATCTCGGCTTGGGTGCGTTTATCTCTCTCTTCTATAAAGGCATGACTTTTATGGGATTTTTTATCAACTGAACTATAAGGCGCTTTTAGGGTTTGATAGAAGAAGATGAGGAAAAAATGAGTCAGGCAAGTCTTGAAATTGTCAGGGAATTTTTCATAGCTAACGGTTTTTTTGTGTTGAAAAACGAGGATATTCTTTTTGTGAAAAACAGCTGTTTGAAGGAAGATACCGTTTCCGAAAGATTTGTCCTTTCGATTGAAGAAATTAATCAGATAAACAATGCTGTAATCAAGGTAATATCCTGGCATACCATGAAATTCACGCCTTCTGTTCTCAACAAGAACCCCGAAATTTTCGAGTTCCTGGTCGATTCCAATCTGCAGACGGCAGGAAAGGTCTTCCTTGGGGACCCTTTTTTGAAAATACTCCTGCTTCCTGCACTGCCTGCTTCCGAAGACCTGAAGGGTAAAAGCATAGCTATAATGAAAGATAAAGGTATTGACCACATAATAACATTTCCCTCGATAGTTTCGGGACTTATAGAGAAAATAGAATCAAGGCATGTCTACCTGTCTTCTGTGAATGAAGTTCTTAGAATCCTCAAGTTTTACAGGTTTTTTAACGAAGAAGAGCAGAATTTGCCTTTCTGACCAAACCGCCTTTTATAGAAACATATTTTACCAAATGGAATTACATCTTGATACTTCTCTCTCTGAGCTGGTTTCAGTGGGGAAAAAACGGGGAAAAAACCTTGAGAAAATGGGTTTGAAAATTGCAGGGGATGTCCTGTTTTTTTATCCCCGCAGGTATCTTGACCTTCGAAATTTCAAGCAAATTTCTTCGTTGGTTCCTTACGAAAACGCATCTGTAAAAGGCAAGGTTCTCGGAAGGGAAGAGAGGAATATCCGCGGAAGGATATCCTATTTGAAAGTTATTTTGTCAGATGGTTCAGGTCTTGTTTCAATAATATTTTTCAACCAGCCTTATCTTAAAGATGTGTTCCAGCCGGAAAAAGAGTTTTTCCTAAACGGTAAAGTTGATATTTACAAGGGAACCTTGCAGATGTCAAACCCTCTTTACGAGGAAGAACATCCCGGCAGGAGAGACTGGCTTTTGCCACTCTATTCCCTTTCCGGAAGTCTTACCCAAAAATACATGAGGAAACTTGTCAAGCTTGTTCTGGCGGGAATACAGGATATGCCCGTTGAAATGTTTTCCCTCAAAGAAAGGCAGGAGCTCGGTTTATCAAATATAAAATTCGCTTTAAAGAATATTCATTTTCCCCTTTCGGACATGAATCTCGAGAAGGCGAGAAATTACCTTATCTTCAGGGAATTTTTCATGCTTCAACTGAACCTGCTGATAAACAAAAAGGTTGAACAGAGCCTTCCTGCTGGTTCATGGACATCAATGGACAAGGGGCTTATAAAGGTCTTTGAGTCCCTGCTTCCATTCAAGCTTACAAAACCCCAGAAGTCCGTCATGGAAGAGATTATATCGGATGTGAACGAAGGAAAAGCCATAAGAAGACTGGTACACGGGGAAGTTGGTTCCGGCAAAACGGTTGTTGCCATTTTTGCATTATGGCTTTTTGCAAGAAACGGTTACCAGTCAGCCCTTCTGGCGCCTACGGAAATTCTTGCCGAACAGCATTATCTTAACTGGCAGGAATTCTTTCTCAAGGAAAACCTTCCCGTTTCAATACTTCTCGGACAGATGCCGGAAAAGGAAAAAGATATTATCCGGAATGACCTTAAAGAAGGCAGGAGCAGAGTAGTCATTGGGACTCACTCGATTCTGACAGAAAAACTTGCATTTAAAAACCTTAAAATGGTAGTTGTGGACGAACAGCATAAGTTCGGGGTTGAACAGAGGGAAGTCCTCAAGCAGAAAGGAGATAATCCCAATTATATCGTCATGAGTGCAACTCCCATACCGAGAAGTATTGCCATGACCCTTTACGGCGCACTTGATATTTCAACGATAGGCGAACTTCCCAGGGGAGAAAGGAAGGTTGCGACATACATTTTCCAGAGGGATGAAAAGGAAAAAATCTACCAGTTTCTCCAATACCAGGCTTCTCAGAATAAGCAGGGGTATGTTGTCACGCCTTCCATTGATGCAAAGGAAGATATAGAATCTGCAGTAAACGAATACGAGAGAATCAAGGAAAAACTGCGGGGTGTTCCCATATCTCTGATACATGGCAGGGTGCCGCATGCCGAAAAAGAAAAAACAATGGCCGGGTTCCGGGCAGGAGAAATTAGAATTCTCGTTGCTACGACAGTTATTGAATCCGGCATTGATGTTCCGGAAGCCTCTTATATTGTGATAGAACAGGCCGAGAGATTCGGCCTTGCACAGCTTCACCAGCTGCGCGGCAGGGTTGGAAGAAGCGGTGATACGGGTTACTGCATGCTTGTTGCTTATACTGCCGAAGACGGCGTCATGGAAAGGCTTGAAAGTTTTGCAAGCGCCCAGAGCGGATTTGAGATAGCCGAGATAGACCTTAAAATAAGAGGCCAGGGGGACCTTACAGGTACAAGGCAGCATGGTATTCCTCCCCTTAAAATTGGAAACATAATAAGGGACCTTGAGATACTGAAAAAAGCCAGGGAGAAGGCTGAAAAACTTTTCGAATCAATGTCCCGCGATGAGATAATGGAAAAATTTCTTGAAAGGAGAATAAATGAAGGATGAAATAGCCGTTCTTATACCTGCCTACAACGAGGAGAAAAACATAGGAATTCTCGTATCCAAACTTAAAAAAAATTATTCCAGCGTTATTGTTGTGGATGACGGTTCCACCGACAGGACAAACCTGTATGCACGCGAAAACGGAGCCGTAGTTTTATCCCATCCTGCTTGCAGGGGTAAAGGCGAGGCGCTGAAGACCGGTTTCATGCATGTTATGGAAAATAATATAGCCGCCGTTGTTACCCTTGACGGTGATGGCCAGCATCCCGTTGAAGACATACCGGGATTTGAAAAAGCTTACAGGCGAAACAAGAGGGCCGGAGTATGGGTGGGGAAAAGAAGAATAAAAGGGACGAAAATGCCCCTTATAAGGAGAATGACGAATATGAGCATGTCCGTTTTTATATCTTTTCTTGCCGGGCAGTGGATACCCGATACCCAGTGCGGTTTCAGGCTTATAAAAAGGGAAGTCATTTCCGCTGTTAAGCTTAACACCTCCCACTTTGAAACTGAATCGGAACTGCTTATAAAAGCATCCTGGAAAGGATTTGCTATTTCTTCCGTGTGCATCTCCACTGTTTATGACGACGAAAAAAGCAAGATAAGGCCGCTTACCGACACAAAAAGGTTTTTTATCATGCTTGCCTCCATAATATTTCCGCCTTTGCTTAGACTCAAGAGGTCAAAGAACAGATAACTTTTTTCCTTAACAATGTGTAGTAATGTTAGCAGCTAACAGAGTGATGGAGGTCGGTCCTCGGCGTTTTCTGCAGAGGACGGTCCTCCGTCTGCACGAAGAGAGTATTCATCAACAAACGGTAGCCGCACTCTTTATAGTGCGCCGGAGTGAGATTTTTGTAGTGGTGGGATTTATCCCACTGTCTTTATTATCCTGTCATCCTGAAACGTTTCTATTCAGGATCGCTCTTCCCATGTAGCGGCCTGATTTATCAGACGTTTTTGCCTGTTGTATATCGCATGGTGTCAAAAGCGTCCAATGAATTCTTGTCCGCCAAAGTATTAGTGGAGGAGGACACGCTACAAATATTGAAAAACGATAGTCGTTTATCGGAATAAAGGATATTTTAAAATGAAATTTGCCGAGGCAAGAAAAGAGATGGTTTACAGCCAGCTTACGCCCCGAGGCATAACGGACAAGAACGTTATCAGGGCTTTTCTGAAGGTGCCCAGGGAACTCTTTGTACCTTACGGTGAAAGGAGCTTTGCTTACGAGGATGGGCCACTTTCAATAGGAGCGGGCCAGACAATAAGCCAGCCTTATATAGTTGCCCTTATGACTCAGTCGCTGAAGTTGAAAAGGGATGAAAAGGTTCTTGAAATAGGCACGGGCAGCGGGTACCAGGCGGCAATACTTGCCGAGATGGGATGCCTGGTATATTCTGTGGAAAGGTATTCGAGTCTTGCAGAAAAAGCAGGGACTATTTTGCGGGAGCTGGGTTACGAAGTCAAAATAAAAGTGGGAGACGGAACTCTCGGTTGGGTAGAGTTCAGTCCTTTTGATAAGATAATTGTTACCGCAGGCGGTCCCCGAATTCCCGATAGTCTTTTTGCCCAGCTCAAAGATAAAGGCAGAATGGTAATTCCCGTGGGTGATTTGTATTACCAGGAACTGACCCTCGTAACCAGGTTAAAAGGCAGGAGAAAGACAGAAAGCCTCGGAGGATGCCAGTTTGTAAAGCTTCATGGCAGGGAAGGCTGGCCGGAAGACTTAAGGTAGCGGGAATTATCGGAAGCGGCGGTGGAGCCACGAAAACCACTGTTCCGGATATAGCTTCACGTAATGTTCGACTCTTTTCATGAAATAAGCCGTATTTTCTCTTATATCCTCTTCCGCGTTATTGGTTTTTTTCAGCGGGTAAGGTCCTTCAATTATTATCCTGTGCCTTCCGTTTTTCATCCTGTGTGAAAATACTCCAAGTGTAAGACAGTCGTACTTTCTTGCAAAGACCGCGGCACCCGTAGGAGCAAATACTGCCCTGTCGAAAAAATTAACCGTTACCCCGTTGCCCGCGTGCTGGTCAAGGTAAAAAGAAAGAATTCCCCTGCTTTTAGTTATCCAGTTCTGCGCCTCTTTTATCGTTATCCGCACATCCTTTTTTGATATGTAAGGTACGCCGGCTTCCCTTGCAAGCTTATCGCAGAATTTTGCAAGGTGTATGGCTGTGGGGTTTTTCACAATGACGTTTGCAGGGTATCCCTTTTTGACAAGAACCATTTCCAGAAGGGGAAAATTGCCCATGTGAGAGCATGCGCCTATGACGCCGCTTCCGCTTTTCAACGCTGTCCGAAGTTTGTCTTCCCCTTCAATTACTGCCATGTCAATGATTTTCCTGTCATCAATTTTCGTTGTTCCGACCAGTTCGCAGAAAGAAAGTATGATGTTTGAAAAGATTTCCCTGCCTATGCGGTGTCTTTCCTTCCTGTCAAATGTTTCTCCATAGGCTATCTTGAGGTTTTTGACGACTTTTTTCCTTGTTGAACCCATCATGAGAAAAGATAAATTTCCAAGGAACCTGCTTATCCCGGGATATGCAAATGCAGGCATGAGCTTTACGAGGTAAAAAAATATTACAAAATTTATAAATATAGATAAATGGAGCAATTCTTTTTTGATTTTCTTTTTTTTCATTTTTTATTTTATCTGGTTAACCAAAGGATAATTATATTATAATATAGAATAAGATTTTTCAAAAGTACCATGGGAAAAGAAATATGAAAGAAATTATTATATTCCCTTTCAATTACAGGGGAAAAACAGAATTTGTGCTTAACGGACATTTCGGGCAAAATCCTCTTGAAACTCTTTATATGGCCCCTCACATGAGCAAGATAAAGGATTTCAAGATAAAGTATCACCTTTGCAGACCTTCGGAATCGCTTCTTCCGGCGACCCATAGCCTCAGGACCCTTGCAGTGAAGCTCATAGATGAATTTTCCGAATACAGGATAATCTCCGAGGTGGAGAAATATATGGTTATTCTGAACCTGTTAAAGGAAAGCAGAAAGGAAAACCTCTCCGAACGAAACTTTTCCGGAATAGCCCTTGCGATACTCCAGTTTATAAAGGATATCAAGATATCCTCCGAAAAGGATATTGACTATTCCGTCATAAGGCAGGGAGTTCGGAATTACAGGTGGAAGTTTGGATACAATCTTGATATTCTTATTGGCGCTCTTGAGATAATGGAGCAATACGAAATGTTTCTGAAGAAAGAAGGACTTATGGATGGAGAGGATGTATACAGGGAAGCCGTACCTTACATTGATAAAATAAAATGGAAAAAGCTTGTAATTGAAGGATTTTACGAGATTCCCCCGTACCAGAAGGTTTTTATGAAGACCCTGCTTGAAAAGGTTGAAGATGTCTCTTTTTCTTTCTGTTATGACAACGGAATTTCTGCCGATGTCAGAGAACTTATTCTTGACAGGACCCTTACCTTTTTGAAGGGAACAGGCGTATGGAAGGAAATGCGCGTGCCCGGTAATGAAGTAAGAAGCAGGGTGGAGTGCTACAATTTTTCCTCACAGCCCGAAGAGATAAAAGGAATAGTCAGGCTCATATCCGGGTATTTGGAAAATAATCCCGGAGCCTCTTTCAACGATATAATGGTTGTCTTTTCAAGCATGCTGGCATACAGGCCCGCAGTTCAGAGAATCTTTGGAAGATACGGGCTTCCATGCGAGATAATACCGGGTTATTCACTGGCAAGGGATTCTTCCATAGCCACCCTTCTTGAGTTTTTCAGCTTCAGGGATACTTTTGACTGGGAAGTTCTTATGAATATGCTGACCAGCCCGCATTTCCTGAAAATGGACAGTGATAAGGCGGAAAAGTTTTCCGCTTTTTCAAGGGAAAAGTTTGAACGCACGGGTTTCTTCAGGGATAATTTCCTTGCCTGTTCCGACAGCAACCTTGATATCATAAAATCTCTTTTGAAGAAAACTTCGGGAGATGTGAAATCCTGCAGGAAATGGATAGAAGATATATGCCTGGTAATTGATAAACTCGGGTGGAAGCCCGGTTTGCCGGAAGTGAGATATTCCTTTGAGGCTGTTCTTGAATCTCTTAAGACGGACGTTCTTTTTTCCCTGAAGGATTTTCTTGCCGTACTTATGAAATCTTTTGAGCTGGTTGAAATACAGGAAGGGAAAGGAGAGGGAATCAAGGTCAGCGGGGTGCTGGAAAGCGTTGGAATAGAAAAAAAGGTCTGCTTCATTGGAGGTGCAACCGAGGCAAATATTCCCCAGGCGCCTTCCGTAGAAGAGCTTTTTATTCCTGACTCTCTCAAGAAGGAACTGGGCTTTACCGATTACAGCCTCAGGATAGCTCGCGAGAGGTTTGACATCTACCGTCTTAAAAATGAGAACGAGCACGTCATTTTTACCTACCCTTCAAAGATAGCGGGAAGGAACCAGATGAAATCCATATTTCTTTTCGGGCAGGAAGAATCTGTTCCGGAGGAGGATAATTTTACGCCTCTCCAGAAAGAAATATTCAGCTTTGACTTTTCCGGTGAAAAATTCAGGAAAAAGTTTGCACCGCACGGTAAGCTTGAAATCAGCGTAACCCAGCTTGAGATGCTGCTCAGGTGTCCTTACAGGTTTTACATGGAAAGGGTTGAAGGCATAGAGGTTTACAATAAGCCCGAGATAAACGAGGCACCAGATTTATGGGGAACGGTTATACACAGGGTGATGCAGAAAATCTTTGCAGGAACCATCGGGAATATCCTTTCTCCCGAATCAGGGAAAGAGCTTGAAGATTCTTTCAAAAACGGCCTTGAAAGCGAAATAGAGGTGCTATTCAAGAAAGGCTTGATATCTTCCTTTTACATGGACGTCATGAAGATGAGAACCGGAGAGGTTTTAAATAAGTTTAACGAGATTATTCCGAACCACTTCGGAAGAGAGCTTGCGGGGATTGAAGAGGATATTTCAGTGGAACTGCCTTCAATTATCCTGAAGGGAAAGATAGACAGGATAGAGAAAAATCCTTCCGGGGACGTTATGATAATAGATATAAAAACCGGGACATCGAAACCTCCAAGTTATACCGAACAAAACTTTCGGGATAATTTCAACCTCCAGCTTCCCCTCTATATATGGATGTATATGAAAAAGTTCGGCATGGATAAAGGCAGTCTCTCTGGAAGCATATGGGGCTTCCATTTTATTGAAGAAGATGCTGGTAAGAGCGAGACGGTTTACAAGCCGTCAAAGCTGGTTTACCTTGACCGCGTGGATGATTTCCTGGAAACTGTTTCAGAAAAGATAATGGCCATGAAAGATTTCATGCCGGGAAAACCCGGGAACTGTTTCTTCTGCCCCTACAAAGGTATGTGCCCTTATGAAAAAAACTGATTTCAATGCGGTTATGATAGAAGCTTCTGCCGGAACCGGGAAAACCAGCAGGATAACACGAGAATTTACGGGACTGCTGGGAAAAGAAGACCCTGCAGGCATGATGAAAAGAATAATTGCCATAACCTTTTCCGAGAAGGCGGCAATAGAGATGAAAAGCAGGATACTTGAGCAGATATATAAAGAAATTTATCCTTCCCTGGGGGAGATAGAAAAAATAGAGGCCGAGAATGCGATGCTCAAGCTCAACATATCCACCATCCATTCTTTCTGCCGCCGCATCCTGAGAAGGTTTTCATTCTATCTTAAAATAGACCCTTTTTTCCGTATAGCGGACGAAGGGGAAAGCAACCTGCTTTTTTACCGCTCATTCGGCAAGGTGCTGAACCGTGAAAAAGCCGGCAGCATGGCAGACAGCGTACTCAGGCACGTGAAACTGCGCAGTTTGAAGGATTACCTGAGCATGTTTCAGAAAAGCCATCCTTACGTGTCTTCCGGCATCCCCGCGGGCGATATGACCAAACGCATGGCTTTCCTCTTTTCCATGGTTTCAGATGTCCACAGTGATATGAAAAGGGAAAAGTCTCTTCTTGATTTCAACGACCTTGAAAAAATGGCATACGGGTTATTAAGCGAACACCCCGAGGCCCTTAATATACTTGAGGATTTTGACGAGATGTGCAACTATGTTTTCGTGGACGAGTTCCAGGATACCAATATAATCCAGTGGGAGATTATACATAAATTTTTCGAGGAATGGCTTGCAGGTTACGGCGCAAAGGCAGACAGGGGGGAATCTTACGGCGTTTTTCTCGTGGGAGACAAGAAACAGTCCATATACAAGTTCAGGGGGGCCGAAAGCGGTATTTTTGATGTCGCTAAAGATGTCATGTCGGACTACCTGAAAGAGGAACAGCTTTCCATGAATTACAGGAGCTCAAAGGGGATTCTCGATTTTGTCAACAACCTTTTTGACGGCATATCTCCATGGTCCGAACAGAAACTTTGCCCGGGCATTGAAAAGGACGTCCCTTCAGTGATAGAAATAAAACTTGTAGAAGGCAACGAGGCAAAACATGAGGAATACCGGTGGGTTGTCAGCAGGATATTTGAGCTCGTGGAGAAAAAGTATCCCGTGTGGGACAGGAAAAGCAGAAAGTTGAGACCCATTGATTTCAAGGATATCGCAATACTCATGCGCGGAAGGGCTGGCAACAATTTTACCCTTCTTGAAAAGACTCTAAAAGAGGCCGGGCTTCCGTTTGTCATTCTCGGGGGTATTGGTTTTTACGAGGAACCGGAAGTTATTTTCCTGCTGG
>DAOQVZ010000078.1:0-11373 GCA_035341815.1 bacterium | reverse complement strand
GGTGAATCATAACCCCTCACCTTGAAAAAAATATCAAAGAAGAGTTCGGGGTAAAGGAGTCTCCGATGGAAATGCACATAAGGGAATACAACAGTTCCGTAGATAAAAACCTGAAGCTTACAGATGAATTCCACGTTCCTTCAAAACCGAAACCCCTCTGCCTCTTTTTCCACGGATGGCACATGACGGCTGCGGCTTCAAGGCTGCAGAAGGGCACCATTGAACCCCTGGTGGACGAATTCTTTCTTGTAAACGTGGACATGCGAGGAAGAGGCGGCAGTTCCGGCAAGCCGGATGCATCCGGACACGAGCTTATCGATGGCCTTGACGGCCTTGAGTATGCAAGGGAAAACTGGGGTGACAGGATTTCTCCCCGGGGTTTGTACGCTGTGGGAGGTTCGGGAGGTGGAGGAAACGTTCTTGCTCTTGCAGGCAAGTCTCCGGATATCTTCAGCGCGGCGGTGTCCTGGGCGGGAATAAGCGATTATGCGCTTCTTTACAGCCTGGATGCCCGGGGCAGGATACGGGACGAGATGGAAGAGAAGGGATGGATAGGGGGCAGTCCTGACACGAACCCCGAGGGATACCGGTCAAGGAGCGGCGTATGTATTATTGAGAATGTATTCACCCGCCTGCTCGCAATCCAGGGAAGGAAGGATGCCACTGTACCCGTAATCCTGGCAGAGCAGTACGAAGCAAGAGCCGCAGAGCTTAAAAAGGATAATATAAAAGTTGTCTACAACGACATGGGACATTCTTCCATGGAATGGCCTCTTGCAATGTGCCATCTCAAACAACATGCAAAACTTCCTGAAATTCCTGGCAAAGGAAGGCTGCTGGTTTACAGTTTCCTTGCCCTTCGTTCCTTCTGGATTATCCTTGAAAGTCCTTCGGACATGGGGTATGCGGACTACGTGCTTGACAGCGGAGGAAACCTGGAAAGCCTTTCGTTCCACAGGACTTACAGCATGAGAGAGGAAAGCGATTGCCGTATCAGGCTCTTCTCCACGGTAAGAGAGTTGGAGGTCAGAGATGGAGCGGGCAAAAAGCTCGTTTACGGATGCGAGGTAAAGGAGCCGGGAAGAAACATCGATTTTTCATTCAGGTGCAAAGGTGATTTTACCCTGCGGGTTCAAGCGTAAACTCACGGTTTTGTACCAAGCTGCCTTATGGCAAATGATAGGAGGTCCAATATGAAAAAAACGGGAAGAATTATCATGCACGGATTAGTATTCTTATACCTGCTGGCTTTTCCCGGTTGGGCCCAACTGGACAATGCGGGTTTTGAGGATGTTAAAGAAGCAGGGCAATACAGTAAGAACATGAAAGATAACGGGTGGAAATTCGACGAGCCGCTCGTTTTTCCCGCGGGATGGGGAATAAATGCCGGCTCAATTAAGAACGGCGAGTACAGGTTGATTAATGACAGCAGCAAGGCCCACGGAGGCAGCAGATGCATATACCTCAGGGGTCACATCATGCATTCCCGCAGCATAGACGTAACGGCGGGAGACAGGATAGAAATAAACTTTTACGTGAAAGACCCTGAGAAAAAAGAAGCAGGCGGGGCTTTATACCTGTATTACAAAGATGAAAAAGGCGTACGAAGGTTCACGGACACGTTCCAGTTTTCCGTCCAGACGGAACCTTCGTGGAGCTTGCGTAAAGGGACGATAGAAATACCTGAAGAACACAAGGGACATCGGGTCAACTCTGTGATAGCCGCACTCTTCAGCAAAACGGGCGTATATTTTGATGACGCCGGGATGGTACACCTGAGAACCTCCATGTGGAAGAATTACTACGATGCTTATACGGAGGCAAACAGGAAGATTTCACGGGACATGTTTGCCCAGGCCCGCGAAGATTTTGAGGCTGCCATGGAGCTGTCCGGCAGCAAGCAGGAGAGGATAGATGTTCTGCTCAGGATTGCGCAGTCGTACCTAAGTGAGAAAAATTACAGGGGTGCGGTTGAGAGCTTTGGAAGGGTGCTTGAAGAAGAGCCGGACGGCAAATTGAAAGCGGAAATCAAGATGAAGACGGCCGACTCGTACGTGAACCTGAAGGAGTTTTCCATGGCAAGGGAAACGCTTGCAGGCATCCTGGAAATGGGAAAAGATGCGGACGGTTTGAAGGTTGAAGCACAGTTCAGGACAGCCGATACCTACATGACAGAAAAAAAATACATGGATGCAGTAAAGGCTTTTGATGCAATCTACGGCATGAAACAGGCAGGGAATATAGAGAGGCTGTCCGCGCAGATGAAAAAAGGAGACGCTTATGTTTCTGCCGGAGATAACGATATGGCAAGACGGGAATATGAAAAAGTTCTTTACATGCCTGCGGCGAGCTTTTCTGAAAAATTTGACGTCCACAGGAAAACAGGAGATATATACAGGAATGAAAAAGACTACGGGAAAGCCAGGGAATCATACCACAATGCGTTGAAGGTAGGGCTTGTCAATCCATGGAACAAAGCATCTGTTTTGTCTTCTGTCGCCGGCACCTTCGTAACGCAGGAGAAGTTTGAAGAAGCGAGAGGTATTTATGCAAGAATCATAAACGAAATGGATTCCCTCCTTTTCAGGGAAAAGAGGAACGCATACGCGCAGATAGGAGCAACCTACAGGAAAGAAGGCAGGTACGAAGAAGAAAGGAAGATGTATGACGAGCTGGAAAAGTGGGCGGAAAAAGGAATACCTTCCTTTGCTACCGACCATATCTCCGCGACGATTGCCGAGGCGTCCCGCCTGCGTGGGGAAAGCTGCCGGGCGGAAGGCAAAAATCAGGAAGCGACAGAACATTACATTCTCTTCCTTGAAAGGGGATGGATATCAACTCCCGAACGTACTATAATGGAAGTGGAAGGAATAATCGGGAAAAATATTCCTGCAATGCATATCAGGAGCGCGCAAAAACTCTTTTACGAGAGAAAATACGGGGAAGCGGAAAAGGAATACGATGCCGTTCTGAAATCTGGCGACGCAATGCCGCGCCAGAAAGCCGCCGCGTTGATGGGCATGGGAGATATCCACCTGAGGAACCAGGAGTATGACAGGGCAAGGGCCTTCTACACGGAGGTTTTCAGGTTGAAGGCTGTGCAGCCGCGGGAAATTTCCGGAGCCGCACTGCTTATTGCAGATGCCTATTGCGCGGAGAGGCAATATTCAAAGGCGGTAAAAGAATATACGAAGGTGCTCGGGATGAAAGAATCCGATTTTGCCCGGAAGCTGGAAGCCCAGGAAAAAATAGCCGATGCATACAGGGCTGACTTTAATTATTCACAGGCAAGGAAGGAGTATGAAAAACTTCTCGGAATGGAAGGTCTGACTGCCTTGCAGAAAGAAGAGATAAAACAGCGTATCCGTACTATCTACCATTAAATATGGCGGGCATAAGGGATTGGTGCCGGGCGGAAGGGGACTGGCTCCGAGCGCTTTTTGCGAGGTGCCTGTCCCCGTGTATACGTTAAAGGTGTAAATGAAAAGGGGGCCGCAGATGAAAGGTATAAGATATGCATTTATACTGTCAGCACTTCTGGTTTTAAATACACAGGCAGAAAATCCCGGTTCCGGGGTGCGCCATGTACAGAAGTCTGCGGTGATGCAGGATGGAAGGGTGGCGAGGTATTACTCGTTTGGGGACGTGAAAGACAGCAAAAGTGCGGTTAAGGACCTGAAGGGCAGCGGCGCCGACCTTGTCTTTATGCCTTACAGGGAAGGTGACAGAACCGTGGATGACCTGAAGGTGGTAGAAGGACGTGTTGAAGGTAGAAATGCCGTCCGTCTTGACCGCGGGTGGTACCAGGGACCGCCTGTAGATATAAAGGAGAAACAGTTTGCTTTCTGCTGCTGGTTCCGCAGGACTGGAGCAGGAAGTATCATGTCTTCAAGCGGCGTTGAAGAAGGGCATATAGTTTCTGTTTCGGGCTGGAAGAGAGGTTGGTGCGTAGCTACCGTATACGATGAAATCAATACCCTGCGTTTCTGTATGGGGAAACAGGGCGGTTGCGAGAAAGCCATGAGCGATATCTCCGTGGCGGACAATGTCTGGTACCATCTTGCGGTTACGTGGGACGGGAAGGAAATGCTTCTCTATTTCAACGGAGTCCTTGCAGGAAAGAAAAAATATGAAGGCGGCTATATCCCTGCAGGAAAGGAAGATTACCTGAGGATAGGTTATGCCGGCGGAGAAACAGGCAGTGTTATACTGGACATAGACGAGGTTGCGATATACAGCCGTGCACTGGACGGCAACGAGTTAAGAAAACTCGCACAGGGAAGGATTAGCCTTGAAAACAGGCTCTTTTCTTCGGCAGACGAATCTCTCAGGAGAGGCGACTACAGGCAGGCACGGAATAATTACGAAAAGCTCATGGAACTTCCTTATGTGGAAGACGCAAGAGAACTGGCTTTGTTCAATATAGCCGAGAGCTTCCGGCTGGAGAAGGACTATGCTTCAGCCCACAGGACATACGGGGAAATACTGTCTCTTGCTGACCTTGGTATCAATTACCGGTTATACGGTTTATTCAGGCAGGCCGAGGTGTACCTTGAGCAGAAGAACTACAATGGCGCGCGGAAGCTATACTCAGAGATAACCGGAACAAAACAGGTCTCAGCAAACCATCTCTTCCGGGCGCAGATGCTGACGGGGGATACATACCGTTTTGAAAGAAAGTACGGGCAGGCGCGGACCATATACGAAAAACTGCTTGAGGAACAGTACCGTGCCCGCAATCCTCACGAGAACTGCAGGCTGGAACTCCTTGACAGGCTTGATATACTGGAAGGATTGAAAGACGGGCAGGCGGAAAAAAGCATTCAACAGAAGCGCGCGGATTGGGTGAACAGTCCGAAATACGGGATATACGTTTCCCTGCATGGCAGCGATGAAAACGAGGGTTCGAAAGAAAGACCTTTTGCGACGATAAAAAGGGCACAGGAAGAGGTAAGAAAAATAAAAGCAAAAGGGATGCCCGAAGGCGGCATAGCCGTATACCTGAGGGGAGGGAAATATTTTATCACCGAGGGAATTTCTTTCGGGCAGGAAGATTCCGGTTCGGCTGATGCGCCCGTGGTCTACAGGAGTTATCCCGGAGAATATGTGCGGCTCATAGGGGGCAGGCAGATTACCAACTTCAAGCCTCTTGCCGACCCGGATATATTGAGACGTCTGCCTGAAGAGTCAGGAGGCAAGGTGTGGGTATCAGACCTGAAGGAAGCCGGGATAACCGACTTCGGTCACATTCGCAATCGAGGCACTCACCACCATCTTGACCAGCCTGGTGCTATAGAGCTATTTTTTGACACAAAACCCATGCAGCTGTCGCGCTGGCCGGATGCTTGTCTCAACCGCATGCCGAATGAAGGCTGGGCTTGGACAGGTCTCGTGAATCCCGAAGGAGACGGGAAAGCGTCTTATTATACTTACAATCTGGGCAGGTTCAGGTATTCGGAAGACAGGCCGGAGAGGTGGAAGGAAGAAAAGGATATCTGGGCTTCGGGTTACTTTATCAGCACTTACGTAAAAAACCACTTAAGGGTAATAGATATAGACACTGAAAATCGCACAGCATACCTCGACAAGGATATACGCTGGCATCCGTCGGAGGGACTATATAATACCCGCGTCCGTCCCGGCATGCCGTACTATTTCTACAACATACTGGGCGAGATTTCATTGCCGGGAGAGTTTTATGTTGACAGGGAAAAAGGCAGGCTCTATTTCTATCCTCCCGGAGAAATTGAAGGAAGCGAGGTTATTGTTTCCACTCTTGATGCTCCCGTAATTACCTCAGAAGGAACCTCCAACCTGGCCTTTTTTGGACTTACTCTCGAGTGCACATGGCACAGCGCCGTTACACTGAAAGAATGCAGGAACATCCTCGTTGCGGGATGTACGATTAGAAACACGGGCAACCAGGCCGTACTGGTAGACGGCGGAATGAATAACGGCGTTTCCGGGTGCGACATATACGATACAGGCGATGGAGGTATTGATATCAGGGGAGGGGACAGGAACAAACTGATGCCCTCCGGCAATTATGCCGAGAATAACCATATATACAGGTTCAACAGGTTCAGTTTCAGCTCAAGGTATGCCGTCAACCTGCATGGAACAGGAAACAGGGCGTCCCATAATCTCATACACGACGCTCCGTACCTTTCGGTATATTTCAGGGGATGGGACAATGTTATTGAATACAACGAGATTTACGATGTTACTTGCGAGGGGAAGGACGGCGGGGCCATATATACTCAGGACGGTCCCTATATGGCGGGGCGCGGCAACATGATAAGGTACAATTTCATACACCATGTAACCGAACATTCTTCCGAGGTGCCGTATGATAACCCGGGTATAAACGGGATATATCTTGACGGCCTGACAGGAGGGGTTACGATGACGGGCAACGTTATATACCGCTGTACAGGAACGGCTCTTTACACCCACGGTCCTGATTGCAGGGTTGAGAACAACATTTTTTTCGATAACCGCCTGGGCATACACCAGGGCGACAGGACAGCCATTCTCATCCAGCCGCTCAGGATAAAGCAGTGGGAAGACGGCATCATTTACGGAGGAATTAGGTATAACCTGCCTCCCTGGGCGACAAGGTACCCGCGCCTGCCTTTGTTCAAGAGCGAGAAATGGGAAAAACCTGTGGGATGGCCCAGGGACGTTTTCATAGAGAAAAACATAAATGCGGGAGGCCGTTTCCTCTTTATCCAGAGCAAGAAGATAGAGGAAGACATTGCCGTAAAAGACAACATGGACGGGTTCAATCCGATGCTTGTGAATCCTGAAAAGCTCGATTTCAGGCTCAGGCCCGGTTCACCTGTTTACCGAAAGCCTGCCTTTGACCCTGTTCCGTTCGGACAGATAGGTTTGTACGAAGACCCTCTGCGTGCCAGCTGGCCCGTGGTGAAAACTCCGGCAGGCAGGTACTACAAACCGGAAAAACTGGCGGTACTGCCCCCCGAAAGCCGGAGCAGGAAACAGCCGCTTTCCGAAACCAAGGTCAAGCCTGTCGAGTACGAGGTGGCAAAGAAAACATCCCCCATAAATATAGACGGCAGGCTTGAGAAGGAAGAATGGATGGGTTTGGACAGGAAGAAAGCCCTGGTGATAGAACATCTTGTGGGCAGCGAGGGCTTTAATGACAGAAGCTACGCGTGGTTGCTTCATGACGGCGAATATCTCTACTTAGGGATTGAAAATGGACCCAACCCGTTTTGCCCCGGAATGGACGAAAAATACCGGAAACTTTCCAAGGTAATGAACGAACTCGCCATTGAAGGCGTTCACAGCGAGAGCACCTGGTGGTGGCAGGAGAATATCGACACGGGGCCCGTGTACATATTCGGCGGTTACAGCGACGGGCGGCTGGATGTATTGAATAATTTCGGTATGCCCCGCAAAATCCTCGATTACCTTGGCAAAGCGGTTGAATACAAAGCCGTTATGCTCAATGCGGAAGAATACCGCTGGACGGCTGAGTGGAAGATACCTTTTGCCGCCCTGAATATTCGTTCCGGGGTTCCCGGCGCCCTCAAGTTCAACATCGGAGGTCCCAGAAGGGGCGGGTGGACGGCATGGGCAAATACCGGCTGGCAGGTTGACAGGGCAGGTATTCTCAGGTTTATCAGGTAAATCCAGGAGACGATTTTTGTAAATTTCACAAAAATTTTGAGAGATATGGATTTGTGAAAAAACATATATAAAATTTAATGAAAGTAAAAAGGAGAGTTACAATTGGTGTTACGAAATTTTTAAAACAGGGGGGACATGTGAAAAAAAGATATCTGTTGTGTTTATTGTTGGGTTTACTTTTCTGGGGTTATTCTGAAAGCTGCAGTCTAAAGGAAGAAGGAGAAAAAAACAGATATATTCTATCAAACAGATTTTTGACAGTGGAGATAAATGCCGATAAAGGCGGGGGTATAGAGAATATCAGTTACAGTCCGAAAGATATCAGTCTGACAGACACATCTGCTGATATGATATCTTTTGAAGACAGGATATACAGTCAGAGTCAGAAAGAGAGTGGAAAGGCAGTGGATGTGGAATATTTTGCCAAGTATCCCTATACGGCAAGGGTTTTGAAGAATACCGAAAGAGAAGTGAGCGTAGAGGTTTCCGCCACTGCATTAAGCGAGGCTTTTCCCGGACTGACGGTCCGCAAGATATACAGTTTGAAGGAAGACGCATGCGCCCTTTTTGTTGAGCATATCCTTGAAAACACTTCGGATTCAGCAGTTGAGGCAGGTATATGGTCAACAAATTTTTTCAGGATAATGGGCGGACTTGGTGAGAGGAACATATTCTATACTCCCGCAGAGGACGGACTGAGGGCAGTATTGCATCCAGGAAAAGATGTAAAGGCAGGAGGCAACTGGACACTTTATCCATCTGAGAATTGGAAAGGACTGACGGGGGAATTGTCAAAGGATGGACTGGTTGTGATATTTGAATACCGGCATTTATCGTGTTTTTATGACTGGTCCTCCGAAAAAAGCAAGGTTTCAACTTTTGAGTGGATGATAAAAGAGCAAAGGATAGAACCTAAAAAGAGCTTCAGCACGAAATACGTAATAATGCCTGTAAGCGAGTGCGATAGGATAGACAGTGTGATAGGAAACAGGGTGGCCTGCGGGATAGAGTATCAGCCCGGAAAGGTTAAATTAGGGGATGATGTTGATGTGAGGTACTGTCTGTCAGGTTATGAAAAGCAGAAGGTAACGGTAAAGGCAAAGATAGAGAGCGAAGGGAGAATTGTCAAGGAATTTTTGAGAGAAGAGATAGTTCTGGAGGCAGGAAAAACCCATTCAGATTCTCTGTCTTTCAGGATAGAAAAAGAAGGTGTGTACCGGGCAGAGATAGAGGTATTGGAGGGCAATAAGGTTATTGGGCAGGCAGAACGGCAGATATTTGCAGGTAATTTTACTGTTGATGCAAAACCTGAGACTGGGGCGGGAAAGAAACCGGAAGAGCTTTTCTGGATGGGGATGAAAACGGCAGGGTTGTCCGAATGGCAGGATGTGAAAATTTCGCAATACCGAATAAATCCTGCCATGATGAAAAAGGATTCAGAAAAGAACATGGTTGCTCTGGGAGATTTTGAAGAAACAGACGAAAAGAAGTACGCAGAACAGAAATGGACTATAGGACTGGGGAAGGGAGCGGTTCTGACAGATGAGTCGGCCCACGGCGGCAGGTACTCTTTGAAGATGCAGGTGCCTGCAGGGGCAAAGAGTCCTGTTTTTGAGATAGGCACGCCTTTGTGCAAGGTGGAGGCGGGCAGGGAATACAGGGTGACATTCTGGGCAAAGGCAAGCAATGCCGGGGGCGGCAAGTATGTTCTTTTTCCTTCCTATTACTTTTATAAGGGAAGCATGGAAAAACCGGAATATACAGGAAGACTTTTCCAGATGATACAAACACCGGATTTTGACTGGAAAGAGATAGAAAGGATTATTGTTATACCTGAAGGAGTTGAATGGCTAAGGTTTTTCGCTGCCACTCGTGCCACAAAGGGAGATATTTATATAGACGATGTGAAGATAGTTCCTGTTGCTTTGTCCGACAAGCAGGAGAGGAAAGAAAGGGCTTTTCATTTCTACAAGGACCTTGACATATATTTCAATGTAAGCGAAGAATATGTTACTCCCCATGTCAGATGGTTGAAGCCTTACACTGAAGGCAAGATAAAGGTGCTGTACCTGGCATACATGGACAGGCTGGATAGTACTAACAAGAGGGACGTGGTGGAATTAAACCAGAGGATGGATATGGACTACAAGTTTATCCCTCTTATCAACAGAAAGACGGGAGAGAGAAGATCTTTCACGAAAGAGGTGGAGCCGTACATACTGGATGTTGTAAATGAGGAGTTGGAGAAGGACTGGGAGGTTGTGGTGGTAAACAACCTGGATTTCAAGGGAGTGCAGGACCAGCTGGCAATCGATTTACTGGAAGCAGTGAAGAGAGGCAAAGGGCTGGTTCTGACAGGATGCAAAAATCTTCCGGAAGATATGAACAAGGCATTAACAGGCGCAGATAAGATAAAAATACCAGCAAACTTCTACTGCATACCCGAGGTCAACAAAACCCTGAGGCAGGAAAAACAGATACCGCAGATAGTCAGTATACGGCAGGTTGGAAAAGGCAGGATAGCAATAATAAATGAAAAAAAAGGTTTGTATCCATGTATTCCCGCGGATAAAACCGGTGAATTGTCCCCCAATAATTACGGGAGGGAAATTCCCTACTGGGAATACAGGATGTTTCCGGTAATAAAGAGCGCGGTATTTACTTCAGGAAGGGAAAGCGAAGCAAGGATAAACAGTATTGCATGCAGCGGCAATCTTCTTGAGGCAAAAATCGAGAGCGGCACAGAGGTTAACGGATACATGGAAGTAAGTTTCAATGATGTTTACGGGCAGGCGGAAAAGAGAGAGAAATACCCTGTAAAGCTGACAGCCGGCAGCAACGAATTGCAGTTCTCCCTGCCGGTATTGCCCGGAGGCGACCACATAGCGGACTGTAAGCTGACAGACAGTAAAAGCAGGATATACGATTTCTGGAGCTTCAGTTTCAGTGTTCCTTTTATATCAAAGGTAACAGGCATAAGTTTTGCCCGTCCATATTACAGCAAGACGGAAGAAATAAAGGCACATGTGAAATTTGAGAATGTGACAGAAGGAACTCTGTTAAGCTGGTATGTAGAGGATACTTATGAAAGGGTAATCAGAAAAGGAAGAGCAGAACTGAAAGCAGGGGATTTGAAATCAGATATAAATTTCATGATAGACAATCCTTTAACCATACTGTACAGGTTGTTTGTCAGTTTAGAGAAAGAGAATAAAACTTTAAGCACAAAAATGGAAGAGTTCTCCATGCCTTTCAATCTTCCTGCGGATGATGAGCTTGTGGGATACGGCTGGTTTGCACACCAGGGAGCTCATGCCTACAGGGCCTGGAAAGAAAATGGATTTGGTTCATTGGTGAACTCCACTTATTGGACAGGTACAGCTGGTGTATTTAAACAATTGTGCAATGTGAATATGAGGCCCTGTCTATACGGCCAGCTTTACAGTGCCGGAAATCCGGACCCCGGAGATAAATTCCGCGGTGACAGGGCGACACCTGAAGACTCGGTGAGAAAACCATGTTTCTCCGACCCTGACTGGTGGAGCAAGATAAAAGAGGAATCTGTAAAGAGGATGAAAGACAATAAAATGGTTTACTACGGAATAAAGGACCATTCGTTGGGAGACGAGTGTTTTCTCGGTGCGGATGTGTGTTTTTCAGAGTGGTGTTTGAAAGATTTCAGGGAATATCTCAAAAAGCAATACAGGGATTTGAAGG
>DAOQVZ010000077.1:0-11431 GCA_035341815.1 bacterium | reverse complement strand
TTGGTCTGTAAACCCCTCACCTTGGAAAAAATAACACGGAAGAGTTCGGGGTAAAGGAGATGAGATGGAAGCCGGATTTTATGAAACGGATATTACGCCCCTGGTCGGCATGGAAAGGCCCGGGGGGTTCGAGAGGGCTTACATAGAACATATAGAAGACAGGCTGAAGGTTCGCGCCGCAGTTATCTCAGACGGGGAAAACAGGGTTGCACTTGTAGGAGTCGATACAGCGGCCCTGAATTACGACGATACCGTGAAAAACATCAGGGATTCCATAGAGAAAAAAACAGGAATTCCCGGTTCGCACGTTTTAATGGCGGCATCTCATTCCCATTCCGCGGGGCCTTATATAAGTTTCTTTCCTCCTGTTGAAAATGCGCCCGGCCTGGTAAAAGAACTTGTCAGGGACTCTTTCCCTTCTGCCAATCTTCTTTACCAGGAATGGGTCAATGCAAAAATCGTTACCGCGGTTTGCGAGGCAGACAGGAGAAGGGAAAAAGCTGTCATGTGTGCGGGAGTGGGCAAAGAAGGGAGGTTTGTATTTAACCGTAGGTTAAGGATGAAAAACGGCAGGGTTTACACCCATCCGGGGAAATGCAATCCCGATATTCTGGAACCGGCAGGCCCCGTAGACCCCGATGTAGGAGTGATAGGAGTATGGAGCATTGATGAAAAGAGATTCCTGGGAGCGGTGGTAAATTATGCCTGTCATGGCACGGTTATGGCGGGAGCGGGAGCTTCTGCCGACTGGATTTTTTATCTCGATAAGACAATAAGAAGTTTCATGGGGCAGGATTCCACGGTTGTTTTTCTCAACGGCGCCTGTGGAGATGTCACACAGGTGGATAACCAGTCGATGGTGGCGAGGGAATACGGCCACTGGTTTGCCAGGAGGCTGGGCACGAGCGTGGGGGCAGAAGCTCTGAAAGTGCTTGTCAGTTCTCCAACAGGCGAATTGGCTCCTGTAAAAGCCATGAGTAAAGAATTCCAGTTGAAACGAAAGGTTCCCGGGAAGGAGCAGATTGAAGAAGCTATAAAAATTGTTGAAAAGGGGCTCGACGAATTGAAATCCGGGAAGAAGACAAAAAAGGATGTTTGCACGTGCGAATGGCTTTATGCAAGGGGCCTGGTTCTTTTCGACTGGCTTGTCAGGGAATACCCTTATGTAAACACTGAAGTACAGGCTATACAGGTCGGTCCTGCAGTATTTCTTGCCAACCCCGCGGAATATTTCTGCAGGCTGGGTTTGGAGATAAAGAAGTCTTCGCCTTTTCCTTTTACTTTTATTGTGGAGCTTGCAAACGGATTAATCGGGTATGTTCCCGACAGGGAAGCTTTCCTTCCTTCCGGAGGCGGTTATGAGACAGGCATGTCCAGCACTTCTGCTCTCGAAGCGGGAGCCGGAGAAAAGATAGCCGAGGCATCCCTTTCCCTTGCGCACAAGTTTAAACCCGGCAGTATTCCGGAGAAAGAAAAACAGTCTTCCATCGGGAGTCCGTGGGATTTCGGCATGCTGGGTCCGGATGCGGGAGTTGAAGAAAATGGAAGATGAAAAATCATTTGCCCATGTCAGTTCCGGATTTAAAAGCTTCAAGGTTCATTTCAACAAATTTTTCCTTGACACTTTTTTTAATGGCAGCGAGAAAACTTTCTTTTTGCAGAGGCGTTTTTCCTGAAGCTATGCCAAGCATAAATATGTTAAGGGTTTTCAGAGAGCCTGTTTCAATTGCAGCTTTTGAAAAATCACCGGTAATTAGGTTTGATGTCTTATTCCTTATTATGTCCAGAATTTCATTTACTTGATAAGACTGTCCAAGAAACGGAACTGCCGCGGTATTGACTACGGCAAAAGCGCCGTCATTCAGATAATACGAAAATCTTGCTCCTTCGAGAGGTTCCATGGCAATAAGAATGTCCGCCCTTCCCACGGGTATTCTCGGACCGTGGATGCCTCCAATTCTCACATGGGCTTCTACGGAACCTCCCCTCTGGGACATCCCGTGGACTTCCGCACCTTTGACCGGAATCCCTTCAATTATACAGGCTTCGCCGAGAATATCGGAACAGAGCAGGACTCCCTGTCCTCCGACTCCCGCTATGATAATATCGCATTTCTTGTTATTGCCCATTATTTTTTTTCCTTATTGAACCCAACGGGCATATTTCTGCGCATATGCCGCACCCGTTGCATTGCCGGGTTATCTTTGCCTTTCCTTCCCCGAAAGTTATTGCGGGGCATTTTATCTGCATGCAGAGCCTGCAACCGGTGCATTTTGCGGTATCCACGTAAAATGGCGTTACGCTTTTTTTCTCCACAAAGATGCAGCTTCTTCTGGAGATTATCACTCTCACGCCTTTTTCTTCCTTGATTTTTTCCAGCTTCTCAACCGAATCTTTTATCCGGTAAGGGTCTATTGTAACAACTCTGTCCGCTCCGCATGCGGCAACAAGTTTTTCAAGGTCTATGTAAGCGTTTTTTCCTCCCATGGCAGTTTCTCCCGTTCCCGGGTGGGGCTGGTGCCCCGTCATTGCGGTAGTCCTGTTGTCGAGAATCGCTATGACCTGGTTGGACCTGTTGTAACATGCGTTTATAAGTCCCGTTATGCCCGAGTGAAAGAACGTCGAATCGCCTATTATAGAAACGACAGGTTTTTCTTTTTCAAAACGAGATATTCCGGAGCCCGTGTTGATGCCCGCTCCCATGCACAGGCACGTATCTATCATTCCGAGCTGGATACCGAGCGTGTAACAACCTATGTCTCCGGGGTAAATGGCGTCTTTTCCGAAAACCTTTTTAAGGATGTAAAAAGAACCCAGGTGAGAACACCCCGGGCATAACACGGGAGCTCTCACGGGCAAAACCGGTATTACCGGTTCGGAAGGCAGGGGCTTATTGCTTATTTTTTTCAAAGACGCTTCAACTGTCTCGATAGAATATTCTCCTTCCATGGGAAGGAATTTATCCATCTTTCCTGTTATGGCGGCAACAGAGCCGCTTTTCTTTGCTATTATGTAAACGATTTCTTCTAAGACAGGGTCTCCCTCTTCAAAAACTGCTATTTTTTTCTTTCCTTTCAGGAAACGGGAAATTCTATTTTCAGGTACAGGATATGAAGAAATTTTCAGCAAGGCAAAAGGAAGGTTATCCTTTTCTTTTATTTCTTTTACATACTGGTAAGAGATGCCGGATACTATCACCCCCGTTTCGTTCCCTTCCTCTTCGCAACAGAAGGGAATCTCTTCCAATTCTTTCCGCATGCATTCCTGCTTCTCATTAAGAGCCTTCAGCGCTTTTCTTGCATTTGCCGGAACCATCACGAATTTAGCGGGATTTTTTTCAAAGGAGGATTTTCTGTGCACAAAGTTTATTTCTTTCATTGAAACATCCGACTTGCCGTGAGAAATTCTCGTTACGCTTCTTACCATTACCGGCAGGCCGGTTTTTTCAGAGAAAGAGAATGCGAAGACAGCCATCTCCTTGGCTTCCTGTATGGAAGATGGTTCAAGGCAAGGGATTTTGCCGAATAATGCGTACCTCCTTGAATCCTGTTCGTTCTGGGATGAATGGGCAAAAGGGTCGTCGGCTACTATTATTACAAGTCCTCCCACTATTCCCGTGTATGCGGATGTCATGAATGCGTCGGAAGCAACGTTCAAACCTACGTGTTTCATTATGACAGCGGCTCTTTTCCCGGACAGTGAAACTCCGTAGGCATTTTCGTAAGCGACTTTTTCGTTAATCGACCATTCGGTATAGAAGCCGTATTTACCGGATAATTCTATCAATTTATGGGTTATTTCGGAAGAAGGTGTTCCCGGATACGCAAAAATTCCTTCCGCACCGCCTTCTGCAATTCCATAAGCTATAGCATCGTTCCCCAGCAGGTATTTTTTGCCCATTACTCTTCCTTTTAGAGCGTAAATACTTGACAAATATATGAATAGAGTTTAAATTTAATAAATCGGGAAGATATATTATAATGTAAAAGATGCAGGATTTCAAATCAGGCTAATACGGGGAAAAATCTGGAAGGGAGTTTTTGTTTCCTGCAGGATTTTTTAATAAGATAAACAGAATCCTCCTTAAAAAGCACGGGGTAAATTGAAAGCTCTCACCTTGGAAAAATATCACGGAAGAGTTTCCCGGAAATGCCCGGGACAAGCGAGGTAAAGCGGTGAATCGAAACCTCTCACCTCGGAAAAATATCACGGAAGAGTTCAAGGTAAAGGAGAAATAAAATGGATTATTTCAACAGGGAGATGGAAACGGCTTCACAGTCCATGTTAAGGGAAGTTCAGCTTGAAAGGCTGAAAAAACTTGTAAAATATGTTTCGCGGAAAATGCCTTTTTACGAAAAAGCCTTCAGCGAAAAAAAAGTGGACCCAGAAAAATTTTCATCCCTCGATGACCTGAAATACCTGCCTTTTACGTTGAAATCAACCTTGCGGGACAATTATCCCTTCGCCCTTTTTGCTGTGCCCCTCGAAGAGGTGTCGGAACTTCATGCTTCATCAGGCACAACAGGCAAATTAACGGTTGTCGGATATACCAAAAACGATATTAAAGTATGGTCAGAGGTCATGGCGAGAGCACTTGTATGTGCAGGAGTAACAAAGGGCGACATCATACAGAATGCCTATGGATACGGACTTTTTACGGGCGGGCTGGGCGTCCATTACGGAGCTCTCGAATTGGGGGCTGCCGTAATTCCGATATCTTCAGGAGGAACTAAAAGGCAGCTCATGCTGATAGAAGATTTCAAAAGTACCGTTCTGACATGCACTCCCTCATATGCGCTTTTTATGGCGGAAGAAGCGAGAGAATCGGGTTTTAATCCGTCAGGCACAAGTCTCAAGGTGGGTATTTTCGGCGCCGAACCGTGGACGGAAGGAATGAGGGAACAGATAGAAAAAGAGTGGAATATGAAGGCCCTCGATATATACGGTTTGTCTGAAATAATAGGTCCTGGTGTTGCAATGGAATGCGAAGGCAAGGAAGGACTGCATGTCTTCGCGGACCATTTTCTGCCGGAAATTATAGACCCGGTTACGGGAGAAGTTCTTGAAGAAGGCAAGGAGGGCGAACTTGTTATTACCACTCTTACAAAGGAAGCCCTTCCACTCTTGCGTTACAGGACGGGTGATATAGTATCTTTGACGTCTCAACCCTGCAGGCATTGCGGAAGAACGATGCCCAGGATTAGCAAGATAAAGGGAAGGATAGACGATATGCTTATAATAAGAGGCGTAAACATATTCCCTTCCCAGATAGAAACCGTTCTGATGAGCATTCCGGAAGTTGCGCCTCATTACCAGATTATTGTCACCCGCGAGAAACATCTTGATAAGCTGGAAGTGCAGGTGGAGGTTGCAGAAGGGATTTTATCAGATGAAATAAAGAAACTGGAAGACCTGGAAGAAAAAGTTATCAGAGAGATAGAAAGCACTCTCGGCATATCTGTGAAGGTAAAGCTGGTCGAACCCAAAAGCATAGAAAGGAGTATGGGCAAAGCCAAAAGAGTAGTAGACCAGAGGCAGATATAAACCTCAAATTTCACAGATAGAAAAAAGAATTTTTCGGTTCAGGATTTATTGACAGGAATTTAAAAAATGTTTTACAGGGGAGGTGAATTTCATGGCAATTATGCAGCTATCGGTATTTCTCGAAAACAGGCTTGGAAGGCTTAACGAAGTTTTGACTGTTTTAAGCAATAATAACATAAATATAAGGGCTTTATCTCTTGCAGAGAAGTCAAGCTATGGGATGTTGAGGCTAATTGTAAGCGATACTGCCGGGGCCGTTGAGGTTCTAAAAAAAGAAAATATAGCCGTAAATACCGCTTCTGTCATAGCGGCGGAGGTTTCTGACAAACCAGGCGGTCTTCTGGATATAATGAAATTGTTGGAAGATAACGGTATTAATGTTGAATATATATATGCTTTCGTCGAGAAATCAGGGGACAAGGCAGTTGTTGTGTTCCGGGTTGAGGATACACAAAAAGCCGAGAACATATTTCGCGGAAAAAGCATAAGGCTGCTTGAGGAAAAAGACGTATCGTCATTCTAACAGGAGGATGGCAAAATGAATAATTGGTCTGCATGGTGGCTCATAGTGATAGCAAGCACTTTGTTCACTGTCCTTGGACTTTTCCTGAGGATAAGGGGGTGGAAAAATGAATGATATCAACATTATTGTAGACGAAAATATCTTTCATTCGGTTCCGACTCCTGACATGTCCTACGGGATATGGGCAATATTCGGCATAGGTTTAATGCTCCTTGTATGTATCCTGCTGGGGTTTTTCAGCCGGAAAAAAGCGAAGTCTTTCGAGGCGTTCCTGTCGGGCCATAACGATATTGGGCCTGTTATCACCGGGCTCGCTCTGGGGGCAACCTGGCTCAGCGGTTGGGCTACCCTTGGCATGATGGGCGTTACATACCAGGTGGGCTGGTCAGGGATGTGGTTTGGCGGAATGTGGACTATAATAGGCGTAATGCCCTGCCTTTTTTTCACGGGCGAAAAAATGCAGATGTATGCCCAGAAATTCGGGGCAAGAACTGTTTCTGACGCCCTTGGAATCAGGTTTGACAGCAGGATTGTGCAGTCCCTTTCAGCGCTTGTCATGATATTTTTCATGATTCTTTATGCGGTAGGCCAGTTCAAGGCAGGGGCAACCATTTGGTATGCGGTTACCGGTCTGCCTGCCATTTGGTGTCTTTTGCTGGCTGGCCTTATAGTATTTATCTACATGATTGTGGGAGGATACACGGGAACTCAGTGGTCCCTTGCTTTACAGGGAGCTCTTCTGGGCATAGGCTGTTTTATTCTTGGAATAGTCGCCCTCAATTTCGTGGGAGGACCTTCTGCCCTCAATATGAAACTTGCGGCGGAAAATCCTGCTCTTACTGACCTTATCAGAAGGGATTTGCCTTCCGTGGGCAATACGCAGCTTTTTTCCAGTCCGGTGGGCATTTTAGCAACCCTCTTTATATTTCTGACCATGGCTACGGGTTTTCCCCACAATGTGGCAAGATTCCTGGGTATGAGAAAACTGAATAAGAAAGACTACATGCTTATTACGCTTATGGTTTTTCTCGTTGCCGGACCTCCCATCTTTCTTAATGCCATAACGGGGCTTTGCAGCAGGGCTGTTTTCGGTCCGCATCTTCTGGATGTCAAGCCCTGGAAGGCAGACCTTGCGGCTCCTTTCCTTTCCATAGTGGCAGGGGGAAAGCCTGTGACGACTTTATATGTTGTAGGAGTTTTTGCCGCTGCGCTTTCAACTTTGTCCGCCATGGTTATGGTTATGGCCGGAAATGTAACGAGAGATATTATACATGTATGGCGGCCCAATATGTCTCATAATACGCTTCTGAAGCTGACGAAGGTTTTTATAGGCATATTCCTGCTCATACCTTTCTATTGGACATTCAAAAGACCTCCGGCCCTGCTTGCAGTATTCATGGGATATGCTTCCATCGGACTGGGAGGCATATTTATTTTCTGCACGGCGTTTTCCTTCTACTGGAAAAGGGCAACTGCCTTCGGAGCTGTTCTCTGCATGGTTTACGGCGTGATAGCTACCCTTATCGGAAGCATTTTTGTGACAAAGGGCAAGATAGGCATGGGAACTCTTGAGTTCATAGTGCTCATAGGCTGCGGTTTTGTCTATTTTTTTGGCAGCCTGGTTACAAAACCTCTGCCACAGGAGAAACTCAAAAAACTTTTCGGGGGGGAAAATGTTTAACCTGCCTTTGTCTACTTTCTTGATGTTTTTCTTTATATTGCCTGCCGTTATCGTTGTTTGGCTTGTCTGGTGGGCGGTAACTTTCAAATAAAAGGATGCGGGGGAAGAAATGGAAAATGGAAGCCTGGGAATGCCGAGTGTAATAGTTGTTTTTCTTTACCTGACTTTAATGCTTATTATCGGTGCTCTAGCAAGCAAGAAAATTAAAACAGCTTCCGATTACATAGTTGCGGGCAAAAATCTGGGTTTCTGGCTTTTTGTCATGCTCATACTCGGTTCTACAACAAGCGGTATGACGCTTCTGGGGGTTGCAGGTCTTGGTTACGTGGGGGGATGGCCGACTTTCTGGGAACAGATTTTCGTGCCTCTTACCTGCGCGGTCGCCATTATTTTCTATGGATACAAACTGTACGGTGTATGCAGAAAAAAAGATTTTATGACGCTCCAGGATTATCTTTCTTACAGGTTCGAAAGCCCCAGGGCAGTAAGAACAATATCTTCAATAGCTGTTCTTACCACGTCCCTAATATACCTGGTGGGGCAGTATACTGCGATAGCGATAGTATTGAAATGGCTGCTCGGGATACCCCAGATTCAGGCGTTGTTTCTGGGTGCGTTTATAGTAGTTGTATATGTTCTGCTCGGGGGCCTGTACGCAGTTTCCTGGACGACTCTTTTCCAGGGATTTATAATATTCTTCGGCGTACTGTTTATTGCGCCTATGGTTATAAACAGCGCAGGGGGTCTTTCCGTCGTAAATTCAACCATGAGCAGTATCGATCCCAACATGTTGAGGCTGGCATATCCCCAGTTGCATCCGCCGAGTCCGGGTTATGCCTTTGCCACTCCCATGTTTCTTGTTTCATTTTTCTTCCTTCTTGCCATGGGGCTCGGTTCGGCCCCGCACATAGTGAATAATGTAATAGCTGTCAAAGAAAGAAAATATTTCAAGTGGGCTCCTCTTCTTGTTTTTGTAATGTATATCCTGATAATGTACCTCATTAAAATGACGGGAATGGCCGTAAGGACGCTTGCAGTAAACGGAGTGGTAGAAATCGTAAAACCTGACGATGCATTTCTTGTCGGCATTAAATATGCCTTGCCGAGAGCTTCATGGTCTTTTTTTGCCGTGGTTATCCTGGCGGCGGTCATGTCTACTACAGACAGGCTTCTGCTTGTTATAGGGACATGCTGCGGGTGGGACTTCTATAAACAGCTTTTCAGGAAAGAAGCAACAAGCGAAAATGTAACTTTTATCAGCAGGATAGCAGTTATTATATTCGGGATATTGAGCTTTTTGCTTGCCATTAAGCCTCCCGCGCTTCTGGCATGGCTGATATGGATGGGTATCGGCGTCATGCTTGCCACATTTGTCGTGCCCATACTGTTCGGGCTTTACTGGAAGAGGGCAAACAGGCAGGGGGCAATATGGTCAATGGTGGCCGGATATCTTGCGGCACTGGTATTCGGAGCATACGCCAAGTTCAAAAGTCCGCTGCCTTTCCATTTCAGTTTTTATGCCTTTTTCGTATCGATAATAGCCATGGTTGTCGTAAGCATGCTAACGCAAAAACCTTCTGAAAACCTTGTTTCGGAAAGCGAAACAGGGATGTTTATAAGAAGGTAAGAACCAAAAAGCAATTCAGGGAGAGAGTAAATGTTCTGGGCAGAAAAAGAAGAAACTGTATCAAGGGACGAATTGAGAAGTATACAAACGGACCGGTTGGGAGAATCTGTCGAAAGGGCGGGCAAATCTCCTTACTACAGGAAACTTTATGGAAAGCATAATTTAAAGCTGTCCATAAAAAGTTTGGAAGACATAAGAAAATTTCCCTTTACGACTAAAGACGATTTAAGAGCCAGTTACCCAGTTGGAATGATGGCTGTACCCATGGACAACATTGTCAGGATGCATGCTTCTTCGGGAACTACAGGCAAATCAACTCTTGTTTTCCACACAATCCGTGATATAGAAAACTGGTCAAACCTTGTGGCGAGAGGCCTTTATTCTGCAGGTGTCAGGAAATCCGACGTTTTCCAGAACATGATGAGCTACGGATTGTTTACCGGGGGGCTCGGCTTGCATTACGGGGCAGAAAAAATAGGAGCGCTGGTTATTCCCATTGGAGCAGGGAATACGCAGAAACAGATTGATTTCTTTAACGATATGAAAACTACGGTCATACATATCACTCCCAGTTACCTTCTTCATTTGGGATACGTTCTCGAAGAGAAAGGCCTTGCGCCTTCAAAAAGTTTCAGTATAAAAATTGCGATTATGGGAGCGGAGCCCCATTCCGAGGCTACAAGAAAAAAACTTGAGGAAATTTTCAATATCAAGGTATACAACTGTTACGGGCTTTCCGAAATGAACGGTCCGGGTGTTGCCTTTGAATGTGCATGTCAGAAAGGACTCCATCTGTGGGAAGACCATTATCTTGCCGAGATAATCAACCCGGAAACAGGAGAAGTATTGCCTGAAGGGGAGGAAGGAGAACTGGTTTTAACTACCCTGCAGAGAGAAGGAATGCCCATAATACGTTACAGGACAAAAGATATAACGAAATTTATCAGCGGGAAATGCAAGTGCGGCAGGACCCACCGCAGGATAGCCAGAATGAAGGGCAGAACTGATGACATGTTCATAGTAAAAGGTGTAAATATATTTCCTTCCCAGATAGAAACAGTGCTTATGGAGACTCCTGAGGTGGACAAGAACTACATGATAGTACTTGACAGGAAAGAAGGACTTGATATACTATCAGTGCAGATTGAGATAAAAAAGGATTATTTCAGAGGGGATTTGAACCAATTGAAATATTTGCAGGAAAATCTCAGGGAAAAACTGAAACATGTTATTCTTGTTACTCCTGTAATAGAACTTGTAGAACCGGGTTCTCTTCCATCCTCAACGGGAAAGGCTCAAAGAGTAATAGATAAAAGGAGATTGTAAATGGGCAAGCAGATTTCCATATTCGTTGAAAATAAGCCGGGAAAGGTCAATAAAATAACCGGCATACTGGAAAAAGCAAAGATAAACATGAAAGCTATGACAATTGCCGACAGCGGCAGTTTCGGCATCATAAAACTCATAACGGATGATAACGAAAAGGCTTTTAACATATTCCGGGAGAAAAATTTCCTTGTTTCTTTTCAAAAGGTCGTAGTGGTTGAAATGCCGGATAAAGTTGGAGCTTTCCACAAGGTTGCAAAAATCCTTGAAGATATGGATATAAATATCGAAGATGCCTACGGCTTTATAATGGAGGAAGGCGAAAAGGCAGCCCTTATACTTAAGGTTGCCGAGTCCGACATAGAGAAAGTGGAAGAAATCTTGAAGAAAAACAATTACAGAAGCATTGAAAATTTCAATGTTTGACATAACCTCTCACTCCTTCCCTCTCCTACGAGGAGAGAGGACTTGTCCGTCCGTAGCTTTAGCAAAGGAGGATTAAGGTGAGGGGGAGATGATATAACGAGTTTGTATTATTGATATGCGCATAATTAAAGTCGTTCTGGTAAGACCATAGTGAACTACGTATGAAATGGGACAAAAGGATACAGTTTTCCGGGCTCGGCCCGCCGTGCTTTGCCGTAAACGGAAACAGCCCTTCGGGCCTGGGCTTCAGCACAGGTAAGAACTACGGCGAAATCTGACCCCGGAGAACTCGCCTGCCATACGG
>DAOQVZ010000076.1:0-11646 GCA_035341815.1 bacterium | reverse complement strand
AAAACCACGCCTTGCCGCGAATGTCCGGCATGATTGCGTCCACCACTTCGGCAAGTTCAGGCAGGTATATCTTTTTCCCTGATTTGATAATCCTGTCGATAATTTCCAATTTATTCCTGTCGGTACCTGAAAAAAGCCCCCTGATTTCAAAATTGGTTTCCGATGCGCGGCAGTTGGAGAAAAAGAGAATGCACATTATTAAAAAAACTTTTATTATTTTTTTATCCATTTTTTTCTCTTAATTTTTGTTGTAGAAAAAACGGGGAAATCCTATGTCAGCAATTTCGATATCCCCGCAGTATTCAGGACCTTTGCCCTTATAAAAACCTCTTTTGGCAAAGCCAAAACCCAGAGTCACCCGGCCTTTTACAGCCAAACCTGAGACTTCTCCCGTATCAGGATTTAACCCCGAGGGTATATCGGCACACAAAACAAAGCTTTCAGACCTGTTGACCTTCTCAATCAATTCGGCTTCTATCCCCAGTATTTCTCCTCTTATCCCTGAGCCAAAAATGGCGTCGACTATTACAGGGTAATCCTTCATGTCAATTTTTTTCATTGAAATGCTTCTCAAACAGCAGGTTTCTATATTCATTTTAAGTAAAATCTGGTAATTTGTAAAGGCAATGGCTGTAAATTTTTCCGGTTCTCCCAGGTAAAAAACTTTTACATATGCCCCTGCATTGAATAAATACCGCGCAGCCACAAAACCGTCCCCGCCGTTATTTCCTTTTCCGGCAAGTATGACAACAGCTCTTTTTTCAAGGCTCGTAAAGCGTTTTTTCAAACATTCAGCAATGGACCTTCCTGCATTTTCCATTAAAATAAGCCTGCTTATGCCCAATTTTTTTTCGGTTTCTTCCTCTATGGCGGATATTTCAGATGAAGAAAGAACCTTTATTTCCATATTATTGTCCCAATTTATTCAGAAGCCCCCTTGCCACCTTGTCCACAGGACCTGCTCCTATGGTAAGAATTACATCCCCCTTACGCACAATTTCCTTCAGATATTCCACTATTTCTTCAAAGGCCGGAAGATAAAGGGCCTCCCTTCCGTTGGCCCTTATTTTTTCAACCAGTATCTGGGCATTGACAAGTTTTTTTTCATTTATTGAATCTCTTACGAAATAGATTTCGGGAACAACTATCTTGTCGGCAAGAACAAAAGCCTTTGCAAAATCTTTAAGGAAAATCCTGGTCCTGCTGTACTGATGCGGTTGAAAAACTACAATAAGCCGCGAATCGGGAAACATGCCTTTCACTGTTTCGAGGGTGAAGGTAATCTCTGTAGGATGGTGCCCGTAATCATCAATGACTGTAATTCCATCAACCTCACCCAGCATTTCGCATCTTCTGTGAACGCCCTGGAAATTTTCCAGAGCCTCCTTAACCGGTTTAAAAGGCATATCAAGACAACCGGCACAGGATATGGCAGCCAGGGAATTCAGAACATTGTGATATCCCCTGGCTCTCAATTTTATTTCATCAATTTTCCTGCCTTTGTAATGACATTCATACTGCATGAAATCCTTGAAAAACTTTATATCAACAGCTCTCCAATCTCCTGATTCCAAACCGTAGGATACCTTTTTTCTCTTTTCTGTCTTTTCAGCCACATGAAGGGCATTAATGTCATCCGCACAATAAATTATCTTTCCGTTTTCCCTGACATTACAAAGAAATTTTCCGAATGCGCCCTTTATTTCTCTTATGTCACTGTAATAATCCAGATGGTCTTTTTCTATATTTGTAACGATGGCTATCTCCGGAGCATAATTTAGAAACGACCTTCTGTATTCACATGCCTCCACTACGAGAAAATCGCCTTTTCCCACGCCTGAATTTCCCAGGTTGAGTATTTCTCCTCCAAGCAGGAAAGAAGGAGAACACCCTGCGGATATCAGGACTGATACCACCATTGAAGAAGTAGTTGTTTTTCCGTGTGTTCCTGCAACAGCTATGCCTCTTTTGCCCTCCATGATAAGGCCGACAGCTTCCGGATAAGCCAACATGGGAATTTTATATTCTTCAGCCTTCCTGTATTCTGGATTATCAGGGAAAATAGCGTGGGAATATATTACAACATCCATTGAACGCTTTATATTTTTACTCGCCTGGCTATAATGAATCCTGGCACCCTTTGCTTCAAGTTCGCTTAAAATAGTCGAGGGATTCTTGTCTGAACCGAAAACATTCTTGCCTGAACTCAGAAGCAATCCTGCAAGCCCGCTCATACCCGTTCCGCCAATGCCTATGAGATAAATATTTTTTGATGCCGCTATTATGTTATACTTCATTTTACATGAGTTCCGATATCAGATGAAAAGTCCTGTTTTCCTTGTCAACTATTGAGACATCTTCAAACCTGCCTTTCATAAAATCTTTTTCCCCGATAAAATCTGAAAAAATCCTGCCAAAGTTTCTCAGATTCTCTTCCGTTTGGGAAATAACCCTGCAGCAACCCCTTTCACTGAAAAACATTGCGTTATATTTCTGGTGTGCTCCGGCATAAGGATATGGAACGATAATTGCAGGAATTTTCCATGCATTTATCTCGGCAAGAGTACCGGCCCCTCCCCTGCATATGACCATATCTGCCATGGAATATAGCCTCGACATATCATAATAAAACCTGAAAACTTTTCCATGCAAACCGTTGCTGTCATAAATATACTGCAAATCTTCCCTGCAGGAACCTGTGAGATGAATAAATTGCAGATCAAGACTGCTCAGGTACCTGGCATTATCGCATATCAGCCGATTCAAGAAATCAGAGCCCTGGCTGCCGCCAAAAACAAGAACCGTCAAGCGTTCATGGGAAAAACCGAATTCTTCCGCAACCTGTTTGCGAGGCAATTGGCATGTAAAATCGCTTATCAGGGGAAAACCGGTGACAACTGTTTTCCTTTTTGGATATCCTTTAAAACAGGGAAATGTAATTGCTATCCTGTCTGCGATATACCTGGACAGACTTGTGACCTTCCCCATTCTGCAGTTTTGTTCATGGACAACTGTCTTTATACCCTTCAGCCTTGCTGCAAGCAGATAGGGAACTGTTGCATAACTTCCCGTTATAAAAACAACATCAAATTTTCCTGAAGAAATTTGTGCAAATGCCTTGAAAAATGCATAACAAAACCTCAGAGGCGAAAGAAAATCCTTCAGAGATATCCTGCAGGGCGGAATAATGAAGTATCTGAATCCTTTTTTCTCCAGCCAACTCCTGATATAATCTCTCGACGGAACAAAAAAGCACACATCGGTTTTCCCGTTCTTGCAAAACTGCTCACCAATGGCCAAACCTGGAAAAAAATGTCCGCCTGTCGGACCTGTTACTACGGCAACCTTCCTTTTCTCTGGGATTGTCATTATTATATTATAACAGATATCTAGTGTCGTGTCTCACAAATCTCTTTACATTTAATTTTTCTCTTGACACGACACTTTTAGAAGGGGGCAAGCCCCCTCCTAATTTTCTCCCCCAGACGTGAGGGAGCCTCTCCCTCACTCTCCCTCAGTGTGCTGTGGCATGCTTTCAAATGTAAAGATCTGTTGGAGACAGCACACCGAAAATTTTTCTTATTTTAAAAATGTATTATAATAAGATACCCATAGAAAAGAGGCAAAACTGATCATTGATGTGCGTATAATTAAAGCCGCTTGTTAAGTCCATAGTATGAAATGGGGCAAAAGGATACAGGTGAGAGTTCCCCGGAAATGCCCGGGGTAAAGGAGCATTGATGGAAAAAGCGTTAGTAATTGTGGAGTCTCCAACAAAAGCAAAAACCATAGGCGGAATCCTTGGAAACAATTATATTGTCATCGCAACCATGGGCCATGTCAGGGACCTGCCTCCGGATAAGCTTGGCATAGAAATAGGCAAAGACTTTGAACCCCAGTACCAGATAATTGCAGGCAAAAAAAGCATTATTTCAAAACTTCGGAAAGCAGCAGGAGAAAGCGGCGATATTTATCTTGCAACAGACGAAGACAGGGAAGGAGAAGCAATTGCATGGCATATAACATACGCCATCGGCAGAAAAATCGAAGAAGTCAAGCGGGTAGCTTTCCATGAAATAATCCCTGAAGCTGTCAGGAAGGCTTTTGAATCTCCACGCTCCATATCCCTTGACCTTGTCAATTCTCAACAGGCCAGGAGAATTCTTGACAGAATTGTGGGTTATACGATGAGTCCCCTTCTATCAAGGAACCTCGAAAGGGGGCTTTCTGCAGGCAGGGTACAGTCAGTAGCTTTAAGGCTGATAGTCGAAAGAGAAAAAGAGATCGATGCATTTATCCCTGAAATTTACTGGCTAATAAAAGCAGAGGCAGAAAAAAACGAGAAAAATATTACTTTTACTTTAATTGAAATTGAAGGGAAAAAGGTTGACAGGCACTTTTTCAAAGATATTGAAAAGGCAGACAATATTCTGCAGGAACTGAAAAATGGCATTCTGAAAGTGAGAGAAAAGAGAGAGTCAATAAAAAAAATAAAGCCTTATCCCCCATTCATCACCAGCACTTTGCAGCAGGAAGCCTCCATAAAACTGGGCTTTTCCTCCACCAAGACCATGTTCAATGCCCAGCAGTTGTATGAAGGAATCTCAATAGAAGGGAAAAATATGGGTTTAATCACATATATGAGAACCGATTCTCCCTCCGTGGCAAAACCCGCCCTCAACCAGGCAATAAAATACATACAAAATAGTTTCGGGAAAAACTTCCTTCCGGATAAACCGTTTTATTACAGGAGCAAATCGTCAACTGCACAGGAAGCACACGAAGCCATAAGGCCTACTTCGGTGGATATGACTCCCGATAAAACGAAGCCTTTTTTAACGAATGAACAGTATAAACTATATTCTCTCATATGGAACCGCTTCGTGGCAAGCCAGATGAAAGAAGCAGAAATCAAAAATATAACGATTCTTGCAGAAAACGGAGGATATCTTTTTTCAGCCGAAAATAACACGGTCAATTTCGAAGGTTTTATGAAACTGTGGGAAACAAAGATTGACGGCGGCGAGAAAGAAGCGGCGGAATTTGAAGAAGGCGAAAATATTACTGTTCTCCAATATCTGAAAGAAGAACATACGACAAATCCTCCTCCCAGATATACGGAAGCAAGCCTGATTAAAACACTTGAAAAGTACGGCATAGGAAGGCCTTCCACTTACGCCCCAACTATTTCCATATTGTTTAACAGGGGATACATAAAGCGTGACAAGCGAACTCTCATCCCCATGAAAATTGGAAGGATGGCGTGTGAAATCCTCGTGAAGAATTTCCCTCAAATAATTAATACGGAATTCACTGCAAAAATGGAAGACGACCTGGATACCATAGTCGATGGCAAGACAGAATGGACAAAACTCATCAAGGAATTCTACAGCAGATATAAACCCATGCTTGAAAAAGCTGAAGAATCCATGGCAGAAAATCTCAAGGACGTGGACAAAATGCTTGTAAGCGGCAAGAAATGCCCGACGTGCAAAGTGCCTCTGACGGTAAGGAGAGGAAGGTTCGGGATGTTTCTTGGATGTTCCAATTATCCGAAATGCATGTATAAAGAAAATATTGTAGATGAAACAATGATCGGAGACAAAATGTGCCCCAACTGCAATGTGCCTTTGACGGTCAAAAAGGGAAAGTTCGGAACGTTTCTTGCCTGTCCCAATTATCCGAAATGCAAACACACGGAAAGGATACAGGGAAATGCTAATAATCCCCGCAATCGATTTAAAAAAAGACAAAGTAGTAAGGCTGTATAAAGGCGATTTCAATAAAATAAGCCATTATTCATCTTCACCCGAAGAAGTGTTCAGCCGTTACCTGGCAGCCCAAATCAGGCGTCTCCACCTTATCTTCCTATGGGGTGCATATTCAGGTTCAATAACAGATGCCGAAGAGAGCGTTATTGACAGAATAATACGAGTAAGAGACCTGTACGGCAAAGACTGCACTATTCAGACGGGAGGAGGAATGAGAACCCGTTCCAGAATCTCGGGGTTGATTGAAAAAGGCATGGATTATGTAATAGTCGGCACAGCTTTTCTTATACCTCTTGCACTTGAGGAAGGTTTTCTGAAAAACGACATAAGGCTTTTTTACCAGCAGGGAGGAAAAGAATTTAACGAAGAAAACGAGCTGCCGGAATTCGACCTTATCGACAGGATAGAAGAAAAAGTCCGCAGCAGGATTATTGTTGCAATAGATTACAGGAATGATGAAACTGCTCTGAGCGGATGGCAGGTAACGGTTCCTCTCACTCCCCATTATGTCATGAAATGCCTTATGAAAAGAGGGTACGAAAAATTCATCCTTACCAATGTCGAAAAAGACGGAACCCTTGAAGGCGTGGATACGGATTCAATAGAAAAAATTATTGACAGAGTTTTCTTTGAAGGTTACCAACCCGAAGAAATAATGATATCGGGCGGAATAAGCTCTGAAAACGACGTGCAGAAACTTGAAGAGCTTAAACACAGGCCGGACGGCGTTATAATCGGGAAAGCCCTTTACCAGAACAGGTTCAACCTGAAAAAAGCCGTTCTCAAATTTCAGTGCGATGAAAAACATAGTTAAAACATTTCTGATACTCCTGGCCCTGCATGTAATTATTGCGCCAAATGTAAAATCCGAAACCTGTTCAGGTAAAATATATACTGCCGACAATGGCAGTTATTTTGAAATGATACTGCCAAGAATTAAGGAAGCCTCCGAATCTATATATATAATAATGTTCTCGGCAAGATATTATCCGGATTATCCCGGCAGTCCGGGCAATATCATACTTGACGAACTGGTAAATGCCCGAAAAAGGGGCGTAAAGGTGGAGATGATATTGAACAGGTCAGGCAGGGAATCGGACGCCGCCTTGACAAAGGGGAACATGGACGCGGGAGCCTATCTTGCAAAAAAGGGTCTGCCGGTATATTTTGATTCAGAAAATAAAACAACCCATGTAAAACTTCTTGTCATAGACGAAAAATTCGTGGTCATGGGGAGCGCCAACTGGACATATTCAGCCCTTGCGAAAAACAACGAAATATCCGTAATAATAGAATCAAGAAAACTTGCCCTTCATTATATGGAGTATTTCAGAAAAATAAAAAAAGAATGCACCTTCATGTTAAAAACGGCAGATTAACCTGTTTTCTTTTACCTGGTTTTGTGCAGTTTATAATCTATGCTGTCTATAAGGGCTTTCCACGACGCTTCAATGATATTTTCTGAAACTCCCAGCGTCCCCCATGAAGAATTTTCGTCGTTTGTCTCTATTACCACTCTTGTGACGGCTGCCGTAGCCTTTTCCGGATGGAGTATCCTTACCTTGTAATCTGTCAATCTCATGCTTTCTATCTCGGGATAGAATCTTATCAGGGCTTTTCTCAGTGCGTTATCCAGTGCATTTACAGGGCCGTTTCCTTCACTTGCAGTGTGTGCGGTTTCCCTGGCGACCCTTACCTTTACAGTGGCTTCGGAAACAACTTTCTTTCCCCTTTTTTCAACTATTACCCTGAAACCCTCTATCTCGAAAAGTTTCTTGTATTTACCCAGAGATTTCCTTACCATTATATCAAAAGAACCTTCAGCAGATTCAAATTGGTAGCCTTCATTTTCAAGTCTGGTTATATCTCCCAGAAGACCCTTTATTACCTCCGGTTTCTGGTCAAGTCCGAAATTCGGAGTCTTTTGCAGAATAGTGCTTCTACCCGAAAGTTCTGAGAGCAAAACCCTTCTCTCGTTACCTACAAGCGCGGGATTTATGTGCTCATATGTCATGGGATTTTTTCCTACAGCATCCACATGAACTCCTCCCTTGTGGGCAAATGCACTCAGTCCGACAAAAGGCTGGGAATTGGGAGGAACCATATTGGCTGTTTCATAAACAAATCTTGATACTTCCGTGAGATGCACAAGACTCTCCTTTTCAAGACACGGACACCCCATTTTCAGCTGTAAAACAGGAATTATTATCGACAGATCCGCATTGCCGCACCTTTCTCCAATCCCGTTGACAGTACCCTGGACATGAACAGCGCCTGCCTTGACAGCAGATATGGCGTTTGCAACACCGAGTCCCGAATCGTTGTGGGTATGGATACCAATGGGAAGCTTTATTTCCTTGATTACTTTCCTTACAATATCTTCTATTTCAAAGGGCAGTGCTCCTCCGTTTGTCTCGCATAAGATTATCTTTTCCGCACCTCCTGCCTGTGCAGCCAGAAGTGTTTTCATTGCATACCCGGAATTGAACTTGTATCCGTCAAAAAAATGTTCAGCATCAAAAAAAACCTTTCTTCCCTTGCTTTTTATGTATTTTACCGAATCTTCTATCATGGCAAGATTTTCATCGGGGCTTATCCGCAAGACATCCCTTACGTGTAAATCCCATGACTTTCCAAATATGGCTATATACTCCATTTCGCTTTCAATAAGCTTCCTCAGAAAAGGGTCATTTTCGGCAGAGAAAGATTTTCTCCTTGTGCTTCCAAAAGCCACAACTTTTGACTTCTTCAGTTTCATGCTCCTTATTCTCTGGAAAAAAGTTATATCCTTGGGGTTGGAGCCCGGCCAGCCTCCTTCAATGTAATCTATTCCGAAATCATCAAGTTTCCCGGCTATCCTCAGCTTATCAGTCAATGTAAAGGATACAGCTTCTCCCTGCGAACCGTCTCTCAAAGTAGTATCGTATATTTCAATCCTGCCCATATTGCCCTCCGCTTCCCTGTTGGAATATCAAGAATCATCCCAGGGTTCACTGTTACCCGCTGTACAAATCTTCGCTAAGAATCAGATTGGCAGTCAATTCAATCCTTTCAAACATGGTTTCTGTTATTATATATTCTTCTTCCGTGCGGTCAAGGTCTCCAACAGGGCCAAGTCCGTCTATTGAAGGTACGCCCGCAGCTGAAAGCCAGCTTGCGTCGGAACCTCCGTTGCGGTGTTCTTCCTTTACCTTCTGGCCCAGTAAAGATGCCGTTCTGGAAACGCATCTGTAAAGCTTTTTCTCGCCTTCCCCCTGGCTTAATGGAGGACGATGCTTGCCTTCAGTCAATTCAAGGACGCATCCGCTTATGACAGGTTCCGATAATTTAGATTTAATCATGTCGATATTCTTTTTCAATTCCTTTTCATCCCAGAATCTTATTTCAAAATTGCATTTAACCCTGTCAGGCACAATATTGGTAGCCAGGCCGCCCTCTATCCTGCCCGCATTTACAGAAAGTTTATCCCTTCCCTGGTTAAGAGACTCGAGCCATATAATCCTGTGTGCCATTTCAAGCAAAGCGCTCTTTTTGGGTCCGTAATAGAGCCCCGCGTGGGCAGCGACACCACTGGCTTCCAGGCTGTAATCAGTAATTCCAACCCTTTTCGTAACTACTGTACCTCCCACGCCTGCACCCTCGTACACGAGCCCGGCAGCAACGGCATCCTTAAAACCGAGAAATATTTTTTTTGAATCCGTCGAACCCGTCTCTTCTTCGGAATTGAAAACAACCTTTATCGGAAGGTCTTCAAGCAAACCGCAGGTTTCCAGGACTTTCAATGCCCATACAATTACTGTAAGGCCGGCTTTCATATCGTTGACAGCAGGGCCTATCAGTTTATCTCCCTTTTCATAAAGGCTTCTGAAATTCGATTCCGGCTTCCACAAAGTATCCATGTGCCCGACAAGTACAACAGGTTTATTCCACCTTCCGGGCTTTGAGAATATGTGATGTCTTGCAAAACGCGGGCCGCCATCAACAGTTTCATGCCTGAAAACACCCGGCATGGCTTCAGAAAGAATTGAGGCAACCTTGTCAACACCTTCAGTGTTAAGCGTAAAACTGTTCTGGTCAACAAGGCTTTTCAGGAATTTTACAACATTTTCACGTTCTATCTTTACTGCCTGCCTGATTTTAAGAGCATTTTTGTCCATTTTGAATGTCCTTTATTTTGATTATTGTTTTTATTAATTATAACAGATAAAAGAAAAAGACAAAACTCACTTTGCGGCAAAATTGACATTTATCTTCCATTAAGGTAAATTATTCAATAGTATATAAGCGATTGTAACCGTGTAATTCAATAGAGGCCCATAATGAGAAAACCCCTTGTACGACTTTTCGTTCTGTTACTCTTTATCCTCTCAGGCAGGATTTCTTTTTCAAAAGAAAATTCTGGATATTCCCTGAAAATAGACGGAGCAATAGGACCCGTTACTTACTACCAGGTAAGGAACGTCATAAGTCTCGCCGAAAAGGAAGAAGCAAATTTTGTGATTCTTGTAATAGATACCCCGGGCGGTCTTCTGTCGTCCACCAGAAAGATAGTACAGGAAATTCTGGCAAGCAGGGTTCCCGTCATAGCATACGTGTACCCGAAGGGAGCCCAATGTGCCTCTGCCGGGGTGTTTATCGCCTTGTCCTGCCATTTCATCGCTATGTCTCCCGCAACAAACATCGGAGCCGCCCATCCGGTTTCCCTCATGGGCAAACAGGACGAAAAGATGGAGGCAAAAATTGTCAACGATACCGTCAGTTTTATTAAAAGCATTGCCGCGCATCACAACAGGAACACCGAGTGGGCTGAAAAAGCCGTGAGAGAAAGCATATCTTCAACGGAAACTGAAGCTCTCGATGAAAAAGTGATAGACATTATCTCTACAAACATTGAACAGGTAATTGCTGAAATTGACGGAAAAATTGTAAAGCTGAAAGATAAAGAAGTTGCTATCCACACAAAGGGTTCGAAGATTATTTTTCACGAGGAAAGTTTCAAGGATAGGATTTTAAAAGTAATAGCCGACCCAAATATTGCATACATACTTTTGATGATTGGATTTATAGGCATTTTACTGGAATTCTATAATCCAGGGTTTGGAATACCCGGAATTGCAGGAACGGTTTCCCTTGTACTTGCATTCTTCGCTCTTCACGCCCTTCCCATCAACATCGCAGGACTTATACTTATTATTATAAGCCTCATATTTTTTGCCATAGAAGCTGTGACGCCTGCCTTCGGATTATTTATCATATCGGGAATTGTGACCCTGGTACTTGGTTCTTTTCTTCTTTTCAAGCCCATGTCGGATTCAGGTGTTTCATATTCCCTTTTATTATGGTCAGTCCTCTTCATTTCTCTTCTGCTTTCAATTTCAATATGGTTTGTATTGAAAACAAAGAAAAGAAAGGTGGCTACAGGCACGGAAGGAATGGTAGGCAAAAAGGGGAAAACATTATCTCCATTATCCCCGAAAGGACAGGTTTTTGTTCGGGGCGAATACTGGAACGCATCATCCATTGATGGAGATATAGCTGAGGGAGAAAGAATAGAAGTTACGGGAGTGGAAGGCTCTTTACTCAAAGTGAAAAAATCAGAGCAATAGGAACTTCTTTTAAGCTCTCCATGCAAAAAAAAAGCGTGTCTTGAGCAAAGGAGAATGTTAAATGGTATTAGGTACAGCACAGGGATATGCATTTCAAGAATGGCTTCGCAATAAAGTACGTTCCGCATCAGATTCGCCGGTATTTCCAAAATCACAAAAAGAAATAGATTTTTACCGCAAGACTGTGCGTAACATTTTTGAAGAAGCTGCGGGTCCCGTTCCTGAATACGAACCTCTCGAAGCAGAAGTACACCAGTCCCACCAGCGAA
>DAOQVZ010000075.1:0-11743 GCA_035341815.1 bacterium | reverse complement strand
GACGTGTCCGCGACAAAGCGGATTGTCCCTGTGGTCGGTTTTGCGCCGAAGGGGGTGATGTAGTCTGAGAATCCTGCGTACAAATCTGAAGCTCCCACGAGGTCGGCAGTCAGCGTATTTGCGTTATTTGCCGTGCCGAAAAAGAGCCTGAGCGGGTCGTTATCTGTCAGTCCCGTGTACTGTTTCAGAGTGTCGTAGGGGAATCGCCAGTCGAGGAAGTAGTCAAGGTCGCCGTTTATAGACGTGTTCGCGGCGCTTATGACATGGTTTGTGTCTGCAAGCAGGGAAGATGCAAGTATTTCAGGTGAGTCACCCGGAGAACCGAGTGTTCCCTGTACGGTATTTTGCCACAGCCCGATAATCTCGGTTTTGCTGATTCCGTCAAGCATGAGCATCCATTCGTAATTCCCTGCGTTAAGGTTGGTATCAAATAAAACTCCCCAACCGTAGGGTTGAAGGAAGCCCTGTCCTCCACTTCCGGAGGGGTCACTGTCAAGGCGCAGGCGAAAATATATGTAAGTACCGTCGTTATATATGAAGGCGGCGGCGTTGTTGGCATCAGATACCACGTTCCTTGAACCGTTTGCATCTCCTATGTCATCCTGCAGGTAGATGCTGTTTCTGTAGACGGGTATCCACTGGGCGGTGGTGGGCCAGGCAGAAAGAAAATCGGCAGCTGAAAAAATAAAAAAGAAAAAAAGCATTGCCTTGAAAGCCAATATATCAGACTTAATGAATGCTTTTTTTAACCTGTTAAATGGAGTGCCTACGAAATGTTTGACGCCTTTTTTTAATATTGAGGAATTGTAATACTTTCTGTTGAATTTGTCAAGTTTAACTTGAAAATGAATCCAGTAAAATAATGTAATGGATACAATTATACTTTTTTTATGCCTAAATGTCAATACATGATTTAATTATTTAAAAGCCTGGAAGGTATGCCGAAAACGTGTGGTTTCCCGGAATAAGGGTTGTTATATACCAGGACTCTGGTCTTGTAGGCTTTCTCTATGTTCCCGTACGTGATAACTTCTTCGGGGATTCCCGAAGATGTTATTTCTCCGCCGTCTATCAGAAACAGCCTGGTGCAGTATTCAGACGCGAGGTTGAGGTCGTGGAGTACCGATATAACTGTCAGCTCTCCGTGGTTCAGCTTTTTAACTTCGTCCAGTATCTTATAGCTGTATCCTATGTCAAGGTGGGATGTGGGTTCGTCCATAAGCAGGAAACATGGGGTTTGTACTATCGCCTGGGCAAGAAAGACCCTCTGTTTCTCTCCGTCAGACAGTTCCATCATATTTCTTTTACTGTAACTTTTTATCTCGAAATCTTCAAGGGTTGTTTCTATGATATGCCTGTCGGATTTTTTCAGTTTTCCGTACCTTCCCGTGTGGGGAAATCTTCCCATGGATACAAATTCCTCCACCGTGTACGGGAAATAAATTTCAAGGCCGGAAGGAAGGTAAGATATTGTCTTTGCGTATATATCGACTGGTATATGTTTGATATTTTTCCCGTTTATAAAGATTCTCCCTTCGCGCGGCTGAAGCAGTCCTGAAATAAGCTTCAGCAACGTGCTCTTGCCTGAACCGTTCGGGCCTATTATGCCGATAAATTCATTTGCATTTATCTCAGCCGAAAGGTCTTTTATCACGCGTTTTTTCCCGTACGAAAAAGATACGTTTTCCAATTTCAGCATGTTTCTGTCAAATCTCCCTTTGTTTGCTCCTCAAGAGCATTGCAATAAAGAAAAGACCTCCGAAGAATCCCGTTATCACGCCTACAGGAATTTCCACAGGTTTAATCAGTGTTCTTGCCAACGTGTCGGCAAGAACAAGAAAACTTCCTCCCGCGATGAAACTTGCCGGCAGATTTTTCCTGTGGGTCGAACCGAAAAAAAATCTCGATACGTGCGGAATGATAAGTCCCACGAAGCCTATGATACCGGAAAGGCTTACGCAGAATCCCACTATTATGCAGCACAGCAGAAACGCCGACCTTTTTTCCCTGTACGTGTCTATTCCCATTGACACGGCTTTCTCATCGCCCATGCTCAGGATATCGTAAATCCTGCCGGAGAATGAAATGTAAGCGGATATCAGGGATATTATGATTATTGACGGCATGAGAATTTTTGCCGGGAAATAAGAGATGTCGCCTATGAGCCACAAGAGGGTAGATTGGAACTTGTCGTTTTTGACAACAGCCATTATGAAAAGTACGAGGGATGAAAAAAGGAAGTTAAGTGCGACTCCGAGAAGGATAAGCGTAGTGTTTGAGAATCGCTTTTTTGACGAGACCGCAAGAATCACCAATATGCTTGCTATGGAACCCATGAATGCAAAGTAAGGTATCACCTCGAATTTGCCGAGCAAAACTCCCATGCATATGCCCAGCGAGGCGCCTCCGGAAATGCCGAGGGTATAACTTTCGGCCAGGGGGTTCCTGAGTATTGCCTGCAATACCGAACCGGCCACGGAAAGTCCGGCCCCCACGATAAATCCAGCGAGAACACGGGGTATGCGGATTTCGAAAAGGATTAAACGGTCAATCCCGGAAAGTGAAAAAAAACCGGGTATGCCGAAGTTCTTTGTGCCAAGACATATGCCGGATAAAATGGATATGATAAAAATAAAAAGCAGGAGACCATATTTATTTTTCAAAGACATTTTTTCCTTTTCCGCTGATAAGTCCGTAAATGGTTTCCACTGAATCCACAAATGTCGCCGGGGTGGGACTGCCTATCACGGTATCGTCCATCTCAAATACCATCGATTCCCTTACGGCTTTTATTTCCGGCAGTCGTTTACCGAAGAATTCCGTGTCCTTTTCCATTCCCGTAAAGAATATGATGTCAGGATTTCTTCTCACGACTTCTTCCACTGAACATGCAAACCATTTTTTATCCGTGTCGCTGAATATGTTGATTCCGCCGGCAAGTGAAATCATTTCGTCTATGTATGTCATGTTTCCCGTTGTGATAAGCGGCTTGAATCCGAGAATGAAAAAAACTTTGCTCTTTTTGCCGGGGCCCGGTTTTATCCTGTCCAGCCTCTGCTTTGACTGGATGAGAATGTTTTCGGCCGTTTCCTCTGAGTTAAGTTCCCTTCCGAGAGTGATGAAGTTGCGGCAGATGTCGTCAAAAGAATGAAGCTGGTCCAGTGCGAGCGTTCTTATACCGAGCTGGCTCAGTTTGTTCAAGGAACCTTCCATATTGCCCTCTTTCGAAGCTATTACGATGTCGGGCTTCATGGAAAGTATCTTTTCAATGTTGGGGTCTATGAGGGTTCCTATGATTTCCTTTCCGGCCCTTCTTACAGGAAGGTCATGAATTGTCAGGGCCGTGATGTTATCTCCCAGTCCAAGCAGGAAAAGATTCTCCGTGGCATAAGGTCCCATGGATACTATCCTGATACCTTTGACGGAAGAATTTTCCATGGGCGGTTGATGACTTCCCTTGTTCAAAATCAGCACAGTCATGCCCATTATTAAAAGGAAAATGATGGAAATCGCCAGTTTTTTATTCGAGTTCATACATTGTCCCGTCTGCCGAAAGGTCTGCAAGGTTTTTATCTTTCGCGCTTATATTGTATTTTGTTACAGCAGAGCGTACGCTTCCGTCAGCAAACGCAACATTGGCGCTTGACCCGTGGCGGAAGTGGACGTTGGGGCCTATCCACGGATACGAGGGGTCGTTGGGTCCCCGAAGTATGTTGTTGCCTTCAACTTTTCCCGTTAGCGTATTGAAATAGCCGCTGTCGGCAAGAAGGACGGTATCGGAAGGTTTGCCGATTGCCGATAGCGCTACCGGGAGGGTTGGAGTCATAGCTCCAAGGTCTCCTCCTATATAGCTGTTGTAGGCGTATCCCGTGTATGGCCTGTCGCCTTTTTGCATGAGAAAAGAAGGGCATTGCCAGATTTCTCCCGACGTGCAGTAAGAAGAAATAATGCCTCCTTTTGTCTTATCGGGGTTGACCTCCCACCCTTCATATTCGATGTAGAAATCCCAGTTGTTCTGCCAGCTCCAGTCTGCCGCGTGGTAGTATGTGGGGGGAAAAAATTCCTTGTAGTCGTTCACGTACATGAGGAATGCGAGCGTAAGCTGTTTGAGATTGTTCATGCAGACTGCCTTTCTTGCCTGTTCCCTTGCCCTTGAAAGCGCCGGCAGAAGCATAGCTGCCAGTATGGCAATTATGGCAATGACTACGAGAAGCTCTATCAGAGTAAATCCTTTGTTCCCATGATTCCTTTTTATTTCCATTTTTTACCCTCTTGAGTTTGCGGGATAAAAAAAATGCCCGCCACGATGTGTGGCGGGCTGCACCCTGTTTGCTTGACCCTTAATAAAAAATGCCTCTTTCCTGTTATCCCGCAGGAAAAGGCTGCCCTTTACGGGCATGCCACATCAGAGCAGGTCTTCTGACTGGGGTGTTATATCCTACTTTCCTGCCTTCCCGCCGGTTTTATATTTACCGGCAGTGGCCATGGATTTCGTTTTCCCCTACAGCGCCGGGAGCGCGGCTTTTTCTGCACTTCCCTATTAAGCCTTAAAGGCACTCTGATTACGCTTCTTTTTTAATTCTCTTTATATTTTACTTTTAAAAAAATTCAATGTCAATCTGAAGCGGTTTCTGTGATTTTTTTTGCAAGCGTTTTTATTTCTGATTTTGTCCAGTCTTCATTTATCGCTATGTTTATGACCCTGTCAAGTATGCCGAGGGTTTCCGGGCACATGTCCTGGCTGTAAACAGGCAGTTTGCCCCTGTAATAAGGGCATGTGAAGGGACATCCTTCTTCGGTGGGAGTTTTTTTCTGCAGGATGTGTTCCCAGAATTTATATATGTGCCAGTCCCTGACGGTCTGGTCGTATATTCCGCCGGCAGGTATGCCCTTCTTTTTCATCCGTGCTATTTTATCTTTTGCTTCCCTGCCCTCGGGGGCAAGAAGAATAAGGCCCGTCGAGCAGTCGCCTTTAGCATCGTGCACGGGAGATAATGAAAAATTACCGATTCTTCCCTCAAGGTATTCTGATAGCATCTTTTTGTTTTTCCTCAATCTTGAAAGGTAACCGTCAAGTTTTTTCATCTGGGCAAGGGCTATGGCTCCCTGTACCTGGCTCAGCCTGTAGTTTTCACCGCAGAAAAGTTCTCCCTGCATCCTTTCCCTTTCGTACCTGTTGGGCCTCCAGCATGCTGCAGTGTCGTGCCAGCTCTGCGCCCTCACGTATATTTTTTCGCTGTCGGTTGTGACCATTCCTCCCTCGCCGCTTGCTATTATTTTGTAGGCGTCAAAACTGAAACATCCTGTGTCGCCGAAAGTTCCGAGTTTTTTACCCCGGAATGTTCCGCCTGCCGCCTGGGCTGTGTCTTCTATCACGCTGAGCCTGTGTTTTTTTGCAATCTTCATTATACTGTCCATGTTGCAGGGAAGCCCTCTCATGTGCACGGGGATTATTGCCCTGGTCCTTGGAGTTATTTTTTTCTCTATGTCTGACGGGTCAATGGTAAGAGTCTCGTCAATTTCGGCTATCACCGGTATGGCTTTTGCTACAACGACTGCGGATGCGCTTGCAAAAAAAGTGTAGGCAGGCACTATTACTTCGTCTCCCGGTCCTACGCCGCAGGCAACAAGGGAGGTTATCAATGCTGATGTGCCGGAATTTACAGCCAGGGCGTATTTTGAACCGAATTTTCGAGCAAATACTTTCTCAAGCCTGGATACCTTGTCATTTTTTTCTTCGGGGCAGTAATAACGGAAAAGATGGACAGGTTTTTCGGGTGGATTCTCGTCGAGCATCCTTGATATCTTTTTTTTGATTTCCGGCTTGATGTTCCAAAGGTCAAGGATTTCTTTCAGTTCTTCATTAAGTATTTTCATTGTCAAATACTCCTTTAAGGTTGAAACCAGATTGCTTATATCTATAAATTGTAAAACCATTAATGGCGCATGTCAATTTAAAAATATTTTTGACAACGGATTAAGTATAAGTAAAATATTTCGGAAGGATAAACATGAAAAACGGTACAATAACTTTTCAGGAAATATGGAGGAGGCTTGAGAATTACTGGATGAGAAAAGGCTGCTGCCTGTGGCATGCCTATAATGTGGAGGTAGGCGCGGGAACGCTTAACCCGGCAACTTTTTTCGGCATCCTCGGAGAAAAGGAATGGAACGTGGTGTACATGGAGCCGTCCGTGAGGCCTGCTGACGGAAGGTACGGCGACAATCCCGTAAGGCTTTACATGCACCACCAGGTACAGGTCATAATGAAACCGCCTCCTGATAATATACAGGAAATTTACCTCAAGAGCCTTTCTGCGATAGGGGTTGATGTGGTATCCCATGATATAAGGTTTGTTGAAGACAACTGGGAAGCGCCTACTCTCGGAGCTTGGGGCGTAGGTTGGGAGGTATGGCTTGACGGCCTTGAAATCACGCAGTTTACATACATGCAGCAGGCAGGCGGCATTGACTTGTCGCCTCCTTCCGTGGAGATTACTTACGGCCTGGACAGGATAGCAAATTTTGTGCAGAAAAAGAAGAATGTTTATGAACTCTTGTGGGATATGGATACCAGTTACGGGGAAATGCAGAAAGAGAGGGAGAAGGATTATTCTGTTTACGGATTCGACAAGGCCGATACATCAATGATGTTTGAACTTTTTGAAAGATTCGAGAAAGAGGCGGACAGGGTTCTCGGCGAAGGAGTTTTATATCCCGCCTATGATTATGTCCTGAAACTTTCGCATATATTCAATCTTCTCGATGCAAGGAAAGCGATAAGCGTAAGCGAAAGGGTCAGGTATATCGGAAGGGTAAGGAAACTTGCAAGGATTTGCGCGGAACTTTACCTGAGCCGTAAAAATGTTATAATAAAGTAATATGTTGAAGCCGGGATGGTGGAATTGGCAGACACGTACGTTTGAGGGGCGTATGCTTTACAGCGTGGGGGTTCGAGTCCCCCTCCCGGCACTGCAAAATTAGAGAAGCGCAATTTTTGCGGAGAATTGAAAATCGAGAATTGAGAATCGAAGCCCCACGCTGTAAAAGGGTAAGAGGGAAAAGGATTTTCCCTCGGGTATTCTGCAACGGGGGGAGAATTCAGGAAGGGGGAAACTCCCCCTCCGCCAAAATTCAGTCAAGAATTTTGGCAGAGAATCGAAAATCGAGATTTGAAAATAGATTTTCAGCGCATAAATGCGACCGCTGCAATAGAAATGTAAACTTGCATGCGCACCTTGGCTACGTAAAACGTGCAGAGAATCGAAGCCCCACGTTTGTACAGGGACGCGGTTTAGGAAAAATGGAAAATAAAGGTTTGCGGAAAACCCCTTTATGGGAAGATATTGCAATAATATTGACAATATTCACTCTATGGCCTTCTGTTTTGAGAAGGGAGAATCTACTGAGCAGGTTCATAACTGTAATAGCCTTACTCCTGCTTGTATTCATAGTTGTCAGGCGTATCAGAAGGTTCAACTCAGCCTTAAATAAATGAGATTTTATAAAACAGCTGTTTTTATTTTGATTATAACATTCTTTACAGGATGTTTTCTTTTTGATTCGAATAATTCGGAAGAAGTGAAAAAAATCAAAGAGGGAGATGCTTTTTTCGCCTCGGGGGAAATTGATAAGGCTGTCGGAAGCTGGGAAGAATCCCTTGACATAAAAAAAACGGCGGCCGCATACGAGAAAATGATAATAGCCCATATTGTGAAAAACGACCTTTCTGGGGCAGAACAATGGTTAAAAGAAGGGCTTGTCCATTTCCCCGATAACGTAAATCTAATATTTAACGCTTCGCTTATCAGTTATCACAAAAATGAATATCAGCTCGCCCTGAAAGATATTGACAGGGTCCTGGATGCTGACATGTATTATCCCAATGCACATTACATGAAAGGCATGATTTACGAGAAGCTCGGAAACGATAAAGAGGCAAAAAAAGAATTTGTGAATGCAATTAATATAAATCCGGGTTCAAGAGCAACCTGGGAAAAAATCAGGGAGGAAGTTAAAAATGGTAAATAGATTCAGACTTTTGGTCCTTTATGCGTCATTCCTTTTTATTTTTCCCTGTATTCTGGTTGAAGGAAATTCCACGGAATACATCAGGTATTTTTCTTCGTTGAATTCAAGAATTCCCGGTTATGCCGGACATAAAGAAGCTTCGGATTTCATAGAAAAAAAATTCAGGGAAGCGGGGCTTGTCAGTGTAACAAGGGAAAAATTCAATGTGGCTATACCTGTCCAGGAATATGCTTATTTAACTTCCGAAGGTAAAAGGGTTGACCTTGAGTGTCTCTGGCCAAACCTTATAAGAACTTCTACCGTGCCTCCCGAAGGAATTAAGGGCAGGATCATTTATGCCGGAAAGGGAGACTGGAAGATGCTTGAAGGCAGGGATATAGAAGGTAATATAGTCCTTCTGGATTTTGACTCGGCAGATATGTGGCAGACCCTTGCAATGATGGGAACCAGGGCTTTCATTTTCAATGGTTCGGGAAAAATGAGCAGGTTGGAGGCTGAGAAGAAATTTGTAGATACTCCACTGGATGTTCCCAGGTTTTACAGCGAAGGCAGTGCAGGAATACTGAACGGTATAGCCTCGAGCGGGAAGGATGTGTCCCTTTTTGCAAGAATGACCTGGCAGGATGTTGAAGATGCAAATATAATCGGATATATCGAAGGTTCAGACGAAAAACTTAAAAAAGAGGTAATTGTTATACAGAGTTATTACGACAGTATAAGCATAATACCTTCAATAGCGCCCGGGGCAACTTCTGCGATAGGAATATCTGCACTTCTCGACCTGGCCGAATATTTCAGTATCAATCGTCCCCAAAGAACACTTCTTTTCCTCGCAACTTCGTCCCATTTCCATTCCCTGAAAGGCATCAATGCTTTTGTTCAGAAACACCTGAGAAAAGACCCTCTCTTCAGTGGAAGGATTCCTGATAAAGATAAAATAGACGTGTCGTTGTTCATAGGTCTCGAACTGTCAGATAAGGGTTCCGGATTGGGGATCTGGCACAATTCCATGGAAGCTTTTCACCAGAGGGTCATGACTCCATTCGCAAGAATTTTTCTCGATTATTCTGCAGACATATCAAAGAAATATGGTTACAATTCCGAATTTGTCCTTGTCAACGGCATCATGCCTGAGAAAGGCAGGGTTTGGAATACCTTTCTTCCGTCGAAGATAAGGACTGACGGGGAATGTGTAATATACGGAGGAACTCCTGCGCTTTCACTTGTTACTGTCAACGATGGCAGGTGGCTGGTTGATACGCCTGCGGACACTTTTGAAAGGATCAATATCGCAAATGTTGAAAAACAGGCATTTTTCATAAAGAAGATTCTTGAAAAAACTGTCAACGACCCAAAGCTTTTTCCTGAAACTGAACTTGACATAAAAGACACTCTTGCATCTCTCAGTGTCAGCGCTGTCACCTTTGACCCCAAGAAAAGTTTTGTACCCAAGGACCCTGTTGTTAACGCACTTGTAATACCGAGAATGACACACAGGTTTTTGGCCCAGGACAAGACTTCCATGGGCGTGAGAAACAGCATTGTCGCTATTGCGGGGGAAGATGGAAAAGTGGATTTCTCCATGTTGAGGATGAGTTCGGTCGTTGACCTGACAGGTTTTCAGCTTGATACTGAAACGGGAGAAATAATTTTTGCTCCCGACCTGGGAAGCCAGGGTGCCCAGCAATATCCTGTCAGGGTAACCATGGATTACAAGGACAAAAACTGCATGCATGTTCTTTTTTCCGCAAGGGCTGTCGGTGTTTTTGAACTGATAGACCCTCAGTACCTGAGGTCCCTCGACAAGATAGACGTGTTTGACCGTGCAAACAGTATGCCCAACGAGTACGGCTCTTACCTGCGTCAACCTTTTGATACATGGACCTCCTACTCAGAACCCCTTGCGGTTGTTTTTGCAAAACACGGCACGAATGTCAAGGTTCTGGGCTTATCGGGGCTTTTGGGAAGAAGGCTGCTGCTCCTCAATTCACAGGAAGAAGATGTCAACCAGGAAAAAGCTGAAGGCATAGGTTTTTCCGTGGAAAAAACTCCTTCGATACTCAATACGCCGTATCAGGGCGCAAGGGATATGGTCATATTGAATAATTACAGGAGAGATAATTTTGAAAAGTTCGGAATAAAAAACGAAAGACTCGTAGAGCTTCAGAAAGAATCGGCCGCTCTTCTCAAGAAGGCGGAAGAAGCAAGGGAAGGGAAAAAATGGTATGATTTCCTTAAATTTTCAAGGCAGGCGCTTTCCATGGAATCAAGGGCATACCCGGACGTGAGGAACACGGCCAATGATGTTGTAAAAGGCATCATTTTTTATTTCGTTCTGCTTCTTCCATTCGCATATTTTGCGGAGAGGCTCCTCTTCGGCTTTGTTAAGACAGAAAAGAGGATTGCAGGCATCGCCGGCATATTTCTCCTCATATACTGGATTATGAGAATGGTACATCCCGCATTCAAGCTGACAGAAGCACCCGAAGTTATTCTTCTTTCTTTCATAGTTTTGACTCTCTCGGGCGTTGTCATAGTTATACTGGCTTCCAAGTTTGAGGAGACCATGCAGAAGATGAAGATGGAGAGCACAAATGTTTACGATACGGATGTGGGCAGGATAACGGCAACCGCAACAGCCTTTTCCCTTGGAGTTGCCAATATGAAAAGGCGCAAGGTAAGGACGGCCCTGACATCCATAACGTTGATTCTGCTTACTTTCACGGTGCTTTCGTTCACGTCGATAAAGACCCAGATGAAATATAACAAAGTTCTCAGGCCTTACAAACCTGCATACAACGGCATTCTTTTCAGGGACCGCTCAAATGCCCCCATCAGCAACAAGGTTTTCAGTTACGTGGAAAATGAATTTTCTTCTCATGGAATTATCGCTCCCAGGGCATGGTACATTATGGGAGAAGTGGGAGACAGGTCGGTCATTGATGTGAGAGCGGGTGAAAAAACATTTCTTGCCACGGGGCTCATGGGCCTTACCGTGCAGGAAGTACTGCCGTTCAAGTCTTTGCTGAAAGCAGGAAAATGGTTTGATTCCAACAGCGAAGAGTCAATCCTGATATCTGAAAAAGTGGCCGAACAACTTGGTTTAAGCAGAGAAGATGCCGGCAATGCATTCCTGCATGTGTACGGCAAGACATTGTTGTTGAAAGGCATTTTTGACGGGAATACTTTCGCCGACATGAAAGACCTTGACAATGAACTTATCACGCCCGTAAATTTCTCGGTTATACCTGAACTTGAGCTGACAGAAATCAGGTCGAGAAGACAAAGGGCGTTTCATACTTCGGAAACGACAATGGATGTTTTCCCAAGAACGGAACCTGACAATGTCGTAATACTTCCCTATGAGACCCTCATGGACATGAACGGAACCATTAATTCGGTGGCCATTCATTTCAACAGGGACACTGACGGGGTTGCAGCAACGGAGAATTTTGTGTCAAAACTTGCAGTCAATATTTTTGCGGGACTCGAAAATAAAACCTATGTATACAGCAGTATAGGCCTTACTTCTTTTTCGGGACTGGCAAATCTTCTTATCCCTATTCTTATAGCCGCGCTGATAGTTCTTAATACAATGCTCGGTTCCGTTTATGAAAGAATAAGGGAGATAGGAACGTATAGTGCAGTCGGGCTGGCTCCTGTGCATATATCCTCTCTTTTTCTTGCAGAATCTCTTGTATATGCAGTTCTG
>DAOQVZ010000074.1:0-11786 GCA_035341815.1 bacterium | reverse complement strand
GCCGGAAACCACCTGCCAAAAGAGGTATACAGGGAGCACAACAAGTCAGCTATCCATCTTCATCCTGCCGAAGCCAGAAAAAGGATAAAAGCAGGCGCCCGGAAAGCAATTGAGAGAGCGCAGAAGGAAAAGTTCGGTTTGATTGAACTGCCGAAGCCTCCTTACGAGAGAATAAGAATCATGCGGGGAGACAGCGATTATCCCCCGAGAATACTCAAGCAATCGCATCCGAAAAGTATTCTCGACATGAGACACTCTAAAGTCTCCTTGTACGAACTGGAGATAAACCCTGCAGACCCAAAACTGAGCAAGTTGATAGGAAAACAGATAGCATGATATCCTGTAGTCGTTAATCTACAGGAAATTGCAGCGGTGCCCCTTACGGGACAAATACCGGAATAGCCCCGGACAAGCCCGGGATGAACCCGGCACAAGCGATTTATAGCAAGGTATTAAAAATTTCCAATAAAATGGAGGAGGAACAGATGAAAGTATATATTATGACTGATTTGGAAGGAGTTGCGGGAGTTCTCGATTCCAAAAACTGGTGTTTTTCTGAAGGAAGGTATTACTTGAAGGCGAAGGAGCTTCTTACCATGGAGGTCAACGCCGCCATAGAAGGGTTCATCGCAGGAGGGGCTACGGAAATCCTTGTTGCAGACGGACACGGGCCCGGCGCTGTCAACCAGTACCAGCTTCATCCACGGGCGGAATATTCACGGAACTGGGCTTCCGGGCTATCCGCTTTCGGCCTTGCGGACAGGAAGTTTGATTACGCGGCATGGATAGGTCAGCATCCCATGGCAGGGACTATCGGGGGACATCTGTGCCATACGGGCAACATGGGGGTCGTAGAACAAACGGTCAACGGCATCAAGGTTGGAGAGTTCGGAGACCTTGCCATGGTTGCAAGCACACTGGGCACGCGTTCCATATTCGCAACGGGCTGCGCGGCTTTCTGCCGGGAAGCTCAGGCACTGGTGCCCGGCATAGAGACTGTTGCGGTAAAGAGGGGCACGCAGACAACCGCCGGAAACCATCTGCCGAGAGAGGTATACAGGGAACATAACAAGGCCGCAATACACCTGCATCCGGTCGAGGCAAGAAGATTGATAAAAGAAGGAGCACAGAGGGCCATTGAAAGGGCGCAGAAGGAAAGTTTCGGGCTGGTTGAACTTCCGAAACCTCCCTATGTAAAGATAAGGATAATGAGAGGTGACAGCGACTATCCGCCCAGGATACTTCAGCAGAAACACTCCGGGAATCTTTTGGAAATGCACAATTCACCTTTTACCCTGCACGAGCTGGAGATTAACCCGGCCGACCCGAAACTGAGAAAGCTGACAGGCAAACAGATAGCGTGAACAGTGTTAGCAAGTTAAAGAGACCAGGGAAGAATGCAAAGCTAAGGCACAAAGTAAGGCTGAAAGCTTCAAAGTTTTTACTCTGCGCCTCTGGGACTATGTGCCTTTGAACATGTGAATTCACAACCGGCTGACTGTTACTGTCATGCCAAGTTTTGCCGATTCCCCGGCAAGGTTTATCAACTGCAGGATTTTCAAAGCTTCTCTGGCAGGAACCGAAGGAGGTCTCCCCTGTTCCACGGCATCCGTAAAATCCTGCAGCTGCAGGAGAAAAGGGTTGCAGGCGGGAAGCTCCTGCGGGATACCGTCAATTTTCAGCAGGTTTGAACCTGTTTCAAAGGTATGCTTCTCCGTGAATATTATTTCTTGGTGCATGGAGATGTTGTTAACGGTCGTTGAAAAAATAAGGCTTGCAGATGTTTTGTCGCAGAATGACAGGGTTAACGCTCCGTCTGTTTCTCCTTCAACCGTCCCGGGGGCGAGGTTCTGGTATGCGGCGTACACCGAGCATGGAGTTGCCCTGCGCAACCATAGCATCTGGTCGAGATAGTGGCTGCCGAATATGGGAACATAAAAACCTCCTGCTTTTTCTTTTTCCCTCCACCAGGGAGTGGCAATTTTATTCCTGTTGTGAAAATCAACACAGATATGCCGCAAGACTTTTTCTTTCCGCTCTTCAACCGTCCTTTTCAGGATATGATACGACGGCATAAACCTGCGCACGTATCCCGCCTGGAAAACAAGCCCTCTCTTGTCCGCTTCCTCCACGGCCTTCAGGAGAGAACCCGTATCCACGCCGAGAGGCTTTTCGGCAAGCACATGCTTGCCTTTCTCCAGGAAAAGCATTGAAGCCTGCGAAAGGAGATGATGCGGCAGGCATATTATTGACGCGTCGATAGAGAGTGATTCTGCAGCTTCCTGTATTTCTGTAAATATGTTTTTACAGCCATATTGCTCCCCGTATGCCTCCGCTCTCTTCCTGTCGGAATCAACCAGGGCTGCCAGTCTTGCTTTTTGCCCGATACTGCGCAATGCATTCAGATGGTACAGGGCGATGCGTCCGCATCCCACCAGGGCAATATTCATGGAAACCTCCTGAATGGAAAAAGGGACAACAAATCAACCTTCCGCTTAAAGAAAGTTGCATGGGTATAGTATATATCTTCAGGACATCTCTTGACAAAAGATTTTGTATTCCTGTATAATTCGTTATAAGGAGGCGAATGAAAAAGGGGTTTATTTTTACTGAGCTTCTTGTCGCTATAGGTGTTCTGCTTCTACTGGTTATTATTTCATTCACCCTGATATCATCAGTAATGCAGAAGGCCAAAGAGGTAAGCGCCAAGGCACAGATTGCCCAGCTTGCCCTTCTGCTGGAAACCGTCAAAAAAGATACTGCTTACTATCCCGTTTTTCTTCTCAACCTGACATCCGATACCCCCCCCGTATCTGCATGAGAAAGGATGGGACGGGGCGTATACGCCAAAGGTCCCTCTTGACCCTTGGGGGACTCCGTATTTTTACAAGATTCCCCCGACAACTTTATTTACTTCACCCCCCATCCCAAGAACGCCCGGAAAACCTGACAACTTCAGCGATTCAATTGCAACCAATCCGGGTACAGGCATCCTGAGAATTGAAAATTACGGAGTAACGTCTTCTACCTTGCTGTTCAACGGGATTGAGGTAATACATGAATTTGAATTCAAGAAAAACCCCAAGCCCCAGATAATTGAAAAGACAGTGGTTCTGAAGGAGGGGTGGAACACAATAACTGTTGACTGCACGACAAGAAGCAAGCCGGGAGAGTTTTTTATTGCACTTTTATCGGCCAGCACCGTCCCGACAAAAGAGTATTTTATCGTGGGCAGTTACGGCAGAGACAGAAAAGAAGGAGGCTCAAAATTCGACGCAGACATCTCGTGGCGTTCCGATAAATACCCCAATTTCCAGTAACCAGTGAGGAACATTATGGCTAAATACAGAAGAAAAAACTATCTTATAAACAAGCCCCTCCAGTTTATTTATTCAGGGATAACCATCTACCTGCTTCTTATAGGAATAATAGTGGTCGGAATAACCACCTATTACATTACCCTTTCAACGATACTCACGCAGCTTGAAGCGGAAAACCAGCTTTTCAACGCCTATTCCATAATTAACAACATAAACTCCATACTGGGCAAACGGCTTGGCATCCTTCTGCTGATAGTAACTGTTTTTGCTTTCATACTTGGCGTATATTACCTGCACCGGATAGCCGGCCCCGTATACCGCATAGAAAAAGCTCTCAGGGATATCTACCAGGGAAAAGAGATAGATACCGTATATCTCAGGAAAAAGGATTTTTTCAAGTCCCTGGCAGACGCACTTAACCAGGTCATCAAGAAGCAGAAAGACAAAGATGCAAAAGTGGCACAACTTCTGCAGGAACTCGGCTCCATCCCGCAGGCACGGGAAAAAATTGAAAAAGCCGGACTGTGAAACAATTCTAACTGCAGGCAGCAGAAGAAGGCCATTGTCAGCCTGAACGAGAGCCTGTAAAAAGTTATTAAGCTCATATTTAATTACATTTGTTCGCCTTATCTTGACAGGTCTTCTGTTTCACATGTATAATAAACGGACAAGGAGAAATATGAAAAAAGGGTTTGCCCTTATGGAGCTTCTTGCAGCAATGGCTATTTTGCTTGTTATCGCCGTAATTTCCTTCAAGCTGATAACAGCAGTCATGCAAAGGGCAAAAGTTGTGAGCGCCAAGGCACAGATTGCACAGATTGCCTTCTCTCTCGAGGAAACTAAGACCGATACAACTTTCTACCCTGTTTTTTTACAGGACGTCTCGTCCGACACCCCGCCTAAATTGATTGACAAGGGATGGGAAGGACCATATGCCCGGCAGATACCCCTTGACCCGTGGGGAACCCCTTACTTTTACATGATACCTCCCACAACCCTTTTTGCATCGCCCCCCATACCAAGAACCCCCGGAACGCCCGATACCTATACGCAGGATTTTGAAGCAAATCCCGGGGAAGCAATTTTAAGAATAGAAAACTGGGGAGTGACATCCTGCCATGTATATATAAACGGAGTGGAAGTAGTGAAAGAAAGCGAATTCAAGAAAAATCCCAAGCCCCAGATAATTGAAAAAAAAATCCCCATACTTGAAGGCAACAACCTCCTGACCTGGGCCAGAAGCAAGCCGGGAGAATTCCTCATTGTCAGCGTATCATCCGACAGGGTCCCGACAAAAAAATATTTTATCGTGGGCAGTTACGGCAGAGACAGAAAAGAAGGAGGTTCAAAATTCGACGCAGATATCTCGTGGCGTTCCGATAAATACCCCAATTTCCAGTAACCAGTGAGGAACATTATGGCTAAATACAGAAGAAAAAACTATCTTATAAACAAGCCCCTCCAGTTTATTTATTCAGGGATAACCATCTACCTGCTTCTTATAGGAATAATAGTGGTCGGAATAACCACCTATTACATTACCCTTTCAACGATACTCACGCAGCTTGAAGCGGAAAACCAGCTTTTCAACGCCTATTCCATAATTAACAACATAAACTCCATACTGGGCAAACGGCTTGGCATCCTTCTGCTGATAGTAACTGTTTTTGCTTTCATACTTGGCGTATATTACCTGCACCGGATAGCCGGCCCCGTATACCGCATAGAAAAAGCTCTCAGGGATATCTACCAGGGAAAAGAGATAGATACCGTATATCTCAGGAAAAAGGATTTTTTCAAGTCCCTGGCAGACGCACTTAACCAGGTCATCAAGAAGCAGAAAGACAAAGATGCAAAAGTGGCACAACTTCTGCAGGAACTCGGCTCCATCCCGCAGGCACGGGAAAAAATTGAAAAAGCCGGACTGTGAAAGATGCCTCCCATTCTGAAGGAAATAATTAAGGAAGCCCTCCTTTCTTTCTTCCCAACCGACAAAAAAGTATTGACAAGAAAAAAAGTTTCTGGTATCCTTTATTTTTAACAGTTGGAACCGCCGGGGTAGCTCAGTGGTAGAGCGCAGCCCTGAAAAGGCTGGCGTAGACAGTTCGATTCTGTCCCCCGGCACTGAAAAAAAGCCTTACCGAGGCGCCTGAAAAGTTGTCCCCTTCTCTGAAAAGCCCTCTTGAAAAACTTCTTACGCAAATTGCTTACAGGGTTGTTACAGACAAGGAACGGATGACCGGCGCCAAAAAGAAGTACTTTAGGGGGAATTTCTGGCAATGTCTTATTATAAACAGCTTTTTTCATCGTTAAAAACTCTGAATCCGGGAACGAAATACTTCGTTAACCGGATTTTCAACAAGAAGCAATGCTCTTTCATGGAAGAAACAATATCCCTCCTTGAAAGAATTAACAAAAAAGAAGAAGAAGTCAAGCTCCTGACAAAAGTTCAGATGCAGGAAAAAACAAGAGCTATAAAAGAGTCTTTGCTCGCGGGAGCAAAAGAAGAAAACTCCCTTCTTGTGGAAAGCTTTGCCCTGGTCAGGGAAGCCGCCCGCAGAACCCTCAACATGCGACACTTTGATGTTCAGCTCATAGGCGGCATCGTTCTTCACAGGGGCAATATAGCAGAAATGACCACAGGCGAAGGGAAAACGCTCGTTGCGACTCTTCCCCTTTTTTTTAACGCCCTGAGAGGAAAGGGATGCCACCTTGTAACAGTAAATGACTATCTCGCCAAAAGAGACACCCAGTGGATGGGCCCCATATTCAACTACCTGGGGCTTTCCGTGGGAAGCATAATATCTTACAAAGAAGCAAAAGGCCCCTATTCTGCCACAGCTTTTGTTTTTGACCCGGCATACCTGCCTGCAGATTCCAGATTCCTCTACCTGCGCCCGGCAACAAGAAAGCAAGCATATGAATGCGATATCACCTACGGAGTGGGAAGCGAATTCGGTTTTGACTACCTGCGGGACAATATGTCCATAAGGAAAGATTCCCAGGTGCAGAGGAAGCTGTATTTCGCCATTATAGACGAAGTCGATTCCATACTTATAGATGAAGCGCGAACTCCCTTAATCATATCCGGACCTTCCGAAGAAGCGCCGCAACTCTATTATGAAATAGACCGCCTGGTCAGAAAGCTCGACAGGGACACTGATTTTACCGTGGACGAAGAAGGACAATCCGTTTCTCTTACGGACCAGGGAATACAAAAATGCGAAAGGCTGATGTCCATCCAGAACCTGTACGACGGCACAAACACTGAACGGGTGCATCACATAAACCAGGCACTCCGGGCACACACCTTTTTCAAGAGGGACAAGGAATACATTGTAAAGGAGGGCCAGGTTATCATAGTAGATGAGTTCACCGGACGGATTATGCCTGGAAGGCGCTGGAGCGACGGATTGCACCAGGCCATAGAGGCAAAAGAAGGGGTCCGGATAGAAAGCGAAAACCAGACGCTGGCAACCGTCTCTTTCCAGAACTATTTCAAGCTCTACGAGAAGATTGCGGGAATGACAGGAACAGCCCTTACGGAAGCCGTTGAATTCAAGGAAATATACAAGGTTGACGTGGTTGCCATCCCCACCAACAAGCAGCTTCACAGAACAGAGATGGATGACGAGATATACCAGACAGAAAGAGACAAGTTCAACGCCATAGTCTCTTCAATTGAAGAGCTGCACAAGCAGGAACGTCCCGTTCTTGTAGGCACAATCTCCATAGAAAAAGCCGAATTGTTAAGCAGGTTTTTGAAAAGAAAAAACATACCTCACCAGGTCCTTCACGGCAAGAATCATGAAGCCGAAGCTGCAATCATAGCGCAGGCCGGCAGGCCCATGGCCGTAACCATCGCCACCCAGATGGCAGGAAGGGGAGTCGACATTATCCTGGGCGGCAATCCTGAAATTCTCGCGCGAGAAGAAACAATCCGGGTTATATGGGAAAAAAAGAAAATCCGGACTTCATCGGAAAGCGCCGGCAAGGCTTTTGCCTCTGTGCTCAACGAGATTGAAGAAAGGTATAAAACGGCGCTGGTTGAAATAGAAAAAAAATTCAATTCTTCCCTTCTGGAACTGAAGACATTGCTCAACGCAAAAGGATCTGCTTTTGAGGCGGCCGATAAGAAAGCAAAAGACCGGTTTGAAGAGACAATCTTCAGCAAGCTCGGAGGCGCTCCATATGCAAGATACGAGCCTCGCCTCAGGAAACTCAAAGAAAGCCATGAAACAACTGCGGCAGCGCTTCTTGCCGCCCAGATAGAATACAAAGACCGGCCGGAAAAACTTAAGGATTTGAAAGAAAGCACGGGCAGAACTTTTCGCGAATACAGTTCCCTGCGGGCAAACCTGAAAAGCCGTTTCAACATCACGACAGATGATGACCTGGAAATCCTTCGAAACAGGCTTACCGAAATTTTCAACAAGACTTCCGAGAAAGAAGAAGAACACAAAAGGGACATTGCGGCTGCTCTTTCAGCGTTTATAAAAAGCATAGCTGATTACATCAGGATACTTGACACTTCTTTTGCCGGAACAGTTAAAAACCTTGAGTCTCCATCGTGGAAGAAAAAAACGTCTGCCTACATCGCACTCCTGGAAGAATTCCAGAAAGAGCTTGCAAGCTGCAAAGAAGGGTTCAGAAGTCTTCTTGAAAATTTTATCAGGAAAGAAAGCCCCCTTTATTATTCTTTCCTTGAAACAAAGGAAGCAAAAGAGAAACAAATAAAGTCCGCTCTCGTAGAAGAAGATTATGAAAACTTGGCTAAGGAATATAAAGATGCCCTCGAAAGGTATGAAAAAGAACAGGCCCTTCACGACAGGGAACTGTCAGAAGCAAGAGAAAAATACGAAAAGGAAAGAAGCCTTTACGAAGCGGAATGGCAAAAAGCGAGGGAAGAGCTTGAAAAGACTCCGGAAGAATTTACCGGGATATACGAACAACTGCTTGAAAAATACAAAAAGCCATGGATTGATAACCACAGGAGAGTTGTAGAAGCGGGCGGCCTGCATGTAATCGGCAGTGAAAGATATGAAGCAAGAAGGATAGACAACCAGCTTAAGGGACGTGCTGGCCGGCAGGGGGACCCCGGGTCTTCCCATTTCCACCTTTCGATAGAGGATGACCTTCTTAGAATTTTCGGCTCCGACAGAATGAGGGGAATCATGGGGAAACTGCCCGAAGGAGAAACCATAAAACATCCCCTGATAAATAAAATGATAAACAATGCCCAGAAAAAGGTGGAAGCGCGCAACTTCGAAATAAGAAAACAGCTTCTCGAGTTTGACGACGTGCTTAATGAACAGCGCCAGATAATTTATTCTCTCAGGCAGGACATCCTGGAAGACAGGAATGTAGACGTCTATATTGCGGATTTTATTGATACAACGGTAATGGAAACCACAGAGGAATCAATGAGTATGCAGGTTAAACCTTTCCTGTGGAATCTGGAAAATGTTAAAATGGTTATGATGAATGTTTTCGGGCTCAAGGTGGAACTGGGTTCTCCTGAACAGATAACCAACCCTGCTTTCTGGAAAGAAGAGTTGCAGAGAAATCTTACAGAAAAAGCCAGGGAATTTTACAACCTTAAAAAAGAACAGATAGGTAAATACCTTGCTGAGATACAGAGACTCATTATTTTACAGGTCATAGACAACAGGTGGAAAGCGCATTTAAGGGTTATAGATGAATTAAGAGAAGGTATCAGTCTGAGAGCTTACGCGCAGAGGGACCCTTTAATCGCATATAAACATGAAGGGTACCAGGCTTTCCAGGAGATGCTTTCTTCCGTAAGAACCGAAATACTGTCTTATCTTTTTAAGATACAGATTTCGGAAGATATGAAAACCCAGGCTGACAGGAACAGGGCGCCTTCGCCTTTACAGGTAGTGTATAACCACAAAACTCTCGGCCAGTTCGATGCTTTAAGCAGGCAAAGTGAAGAACCTGCATTTGCAGCCGGACAGGTTAAAGAACAGGAGATTCCGGAAAGGCAAAGACCACTTGCAGACCCAGTTCCTTTTATAAGAGAACATCAGAAAATAGGCAGAAATGAACCATGTCCCTGCGGAAGCGGGAAAAAATATAAACGCTGCTGCGGGAAGGATGTGTAAAACCTGTGGAAAATATGTTTAAAAAGGGTAACGAAGAGATGGAAAAAGCGTGGAAAGAGACCCTGTTCAATGTCGAAAAGAGACTGAATAATTCAAGGGCCTTCGAGGTATGGATAAAACCGTCAAAATTCAGAGTTGCGGAAGGCAATATTCTCAAAATCGAACTGCCGGCAATGACTTTTGAAAAAGGATTTATCCCTTTCCTCGACATCATAAAGGAAGAGTTTTACAAGATAGAAAAATGGTACCCTGAAATAGAACTTGTTTACAAAGAAGAACAACCATCGTCACAAACATCCCACCACACGGAATTCCGTCCAAATCCAGGTTACACATTTGAGCAGTTTGTAGTAGGTCCGAGCAACAGACTGGCCCATTCCGCAGCCATGGCCGTGGCACAATCCCCCGGCATAGCTTACAATCCCCTGTTTTTATACGGAGGTTTCGGCCTGGGCAAAACACATTTAATGCAGGCTATCGGGCAATTTGCAATGTCAGCATCTCAAGTAAACGTGTTGTATATTCCCGCTGAAATCTACGTCAACGAATTCATCCAGAGCATCAAGAATAGAACAATGAACGTTTTCAGGAACAAGTTCCGGAATCTTGAATTTCTTTTAATCGATGACATACATTTTATTGCAGGAAAAGAAGGGACGCAGGAAGAATTTTTCCATACTTTCAATTACCTGTACGACCAGAGAAAACAGATTATACTCTCAAGCGACAGGCCGCCGAAAGAAATATCCTTTCTTGAAAAAAGGCTTGTATCAAGGTTTGAGTGGGGACTGGTGGTAGATATGCAGCCTCCGGATTTTGAGACCAGAGTTGCAATATTAAAGAAAAAATGTGAGACAAAGAATATACAGCTTGAAGATGACGTGATTTTCTACGTGGCGGAAAACATAAAAGAGAATGTCAGAATTCTCGAAGGTGTTCTGAACCGTATTTTTGCTTATTCAACCCTTTTGAACAGGCAAATAAGAATGGATATGCTGGACGAAATTATCAAGGGAAGTTACAGTGAAAGAAAAAGAATAATAAGCCTCGATACAATAAAGGAAAAAGTGTGTGCTTATTTCAAGATATCAGAAGAAGACATCATGAGTAAGAAGAGAATTAAAAATATCTTAATTCCAAGACAGATAGCAATGTTCCTGAGCAGGGACCTTACAAATGATTCGTTAAATTCTATTGCTGCAAAATTTGGAGGGAAAGACCATACTACAGTGCTTCATTCATGTAAAAAAATCAAGTTATTGCATAATTCTGATGATTATATAAAAAGGGTTGTTGAAGATATTAAGAATAACTTGCTGAATCTTTAATTTTTTTACACAATTTATTAAACACTTAAATTGTTAATAGTTAAGTATTTAATATAAATATACACAAAAAGAACATTACTATTAATATTACGGAGGAATAAAAATGGAAATAATAGTAAAAAGCTCTGAAATTAAGAATGCTCTTGATAAAATAAGTAATATTCTACCGGCAAAGCCCGCTTTAATGATAACAAACGGTATTTTGATTGAAGTCAAAGATGACGGCGTATCCTGTATTTCAACAGACCTTGAGAATACAATCAAAGTGAATATGGAATGTAAAATTGTAAAAAAAGGGAATTTGGTTATAGGGGGAAAAAAATTCATTTCTCTCATAAAACAGATTCCAGATGATGAAATCAGGATTACCAGAAAAGACAGTACCGTAGAAATTAAATGCCAGAATTCAAAATATTCTTTTATAGTTATGGATTATGACGAATTTCCAAAATTTCCAAAATTTACCGGAGATGCCGTTGTAAGTATTGAAGGAGAAAAAATAAAGAAAGCCATAAGTAAAATAAAGTTCTGCATAGATGCCGAGGAACCGAGACCTCACTTCAGGGGAGGACTTCTCGACATAAAGGAAGATTCTCTCAATCTTGTTGCTACAGACACCAAGAGACTTGCCATTTTCAAAATAACGCCGGAAACGAAATATCAGAAAACCTATAAATGCCTGCTTCCTTATAAACTGATAAATATTCTTCCTGCCTTGATAGATGACGATAACATAGACATCGCGATAGGGAAAAACCAGATTTCTTTTAAATATAAGAATACATACCTTGTGGCGCAGCTTTTATCCGGAAGCGAAGATTTTCCCGATTACGCAAAGGTCATACCGGATGAGACAAAACAGAAAGAGGTGTTTATAAAGAGAGACGCCCTGCTATCTACCCTTAAGAGATTGTCTCTTTTTACAAGCGACAGGTATAATAAAGTGAAAATCAGCCTTGGGAAAAATGTAGCCAGTTTTGCGGTTGTCAGCCCGGATGTGGGTGAAGCACAGG
>DAOQVZ010000073.1:0-11880 GCA_035341815.1 bacterium | reverse complement strand
CCTGCCCGTGCCGGTGAGATTGAAAAAAAGAAGAGAAGGAAAGGAATAACTGCAAAACGCCCAGCAAAAATTTTGTTTGCCTTTTTCATAAAACCTCCTGATATAATATAATAAACAATAATGTAATGTTTCAGGCGCAAAAAGTCAAAAATATTATGAATAGAGATTTGTGCAAAATGAAGTTTGAAGATACGCTTTCTCATCCTTGAAGAAAATCAGTAAGTAGCCCCAACGGGATTCGAACCCGTGTCTGATGGCTGAGAACCACCTGTCCTGGGCCTCTAGACGATGGGGCCGTCAAAAAGGAAATAGCGTGGTTATGATACAGGAAAAAGGATATTATGTCAAGATATAAAGAAATATGCGGGTGTATACATATTCATTACCCTCTCGCAGAACTCGAAAAAACATTTGATTATATTTCAGAAGCCGGCAGGGCGGCAGGAACGGATTTTCTCGTTATAAACAGCCATACTCCCGGGAAAAACTTTGTGAAATACGAAAAACTTTTCAGCAAGGAAGGATATTACGGTAAAACGCTTATAATAAAAGCTGAAGAAACCAATGACAGGGAAAAACAGAATCACCTGCTTGTTATAGGGGGTGAAAAGTGGCATGGCAACAAGAACGATGTTTCCCATGTTTTTTCGGAGGTTGAAAATTCAGGATGCGTATCTTTTGTCGCCCATCCCGAAGGTTTTCACAAGTTTTTCCTTTACAGGAAGCAATACAGGTGGGATGATTGGAACCGCCAGGATTTTACGGGGATAGAGATATGGTCGATGCTTTTTGACTGGGCAAAATATACAAGGATATACAATTTACCGGTAAGATATTTTTCGCTTCCTTTTAATCTCCGCGGTCCTTCTTATTCCCTCCTTTCCTTGTGGGATATTCTTTCCTTGAAAAGAAAAACAGTGGGAATTGCAGGGCTCGATATTCATTTACTACCTTTCTTTCTGAGATGCCTGGACATAAGGAACAGGTTTGTTTACTCCAATGTTTTCAAGGTATTGCGGAACCATCTTTTATTGGAAGAATCTCTCTCTTTTGATCCGGTTAAAGACAAGAAAAAGATAATGGATGCTTTAAGAAAAGGCCGTCTTTTTTTTGCAAATGATTACATATCGGACAGCAGGGGATTTTATTTCGGTAGCAGTGATGAATGTTGGACAATGGGAGATACCGTAAGTGCCGGAAAACCGATTGCTGTAAAAATTCCCCGGAGAGCTTTGACAAGACTTGTTTTTAACGGGAGCCTGCTTTGGGAAAAGGAAACAGAATCATGCATTTTCACGCCTGGTAAACCGGGTGTTTACCGGATTGAAGTATTTCTGAAAGGTTTACCATGGATATTTTCCAACCATATAATTGTCGTATGATTTCAGTTGTTTTACAAATTGTTGCATAACGGCAAAAAAAAAGGTAAAATGTAAATTCTAATTTCAAAAGGAGATGTTTTTTATGAAAAAGAAAGTATACAAGGATTTAGTTTGCAGGGCATGGCTGAAGAAAGAGACAAAAAACAAATTTGAAAAAGAAGGAAAGGAATATTTTTTCTGCAGTCCTGCCTGTAAAGAAAAGTTTGAGAAAGACCCTGAGAAATACACGAAGCTTGTAGGGTAAGATTTATGGAAGAATTGGTTAAGAATATGCCGGTAGTAGTTGCTCTTGACATAGAAACTACGGGACTGAACTCTGAAGAAGACAGGATAGTGGAAATTGCCCTGTTAAAGATGAAGGACGGAAGAATTTCAGGCAGGTTTTCATCTCTCATCAATCCCGAAATTGAAATTCCCGCTTCAGGCCTGCCAGTTAACAATATAAAACCCTCCATTTTGAAAGATGCTCCTCTTTTCAGAAATGCCGCAAGGGATATCCATCAATTTATCAAGAACGAGGTGCTTCTTATCCAGAACGCCGATTTTGACATTCCTTTTCTTAAAGCCGAGTTCAGAAGATGCGGCATGAAATTTCCCGAGACCACAGTATATGACACTCTCCATATTGCCAAGACTCTCTTTTCGTTCGGCAAGGGAGAAAATTCTCTTTCATCCCTTGCAAGGGCATACCGGCTTGAAGTCAAAGGTATGCACAGGGCAGAAAAAGATGCCATGCTGGCTTATGAAATATTCTGCAGGTTTATGAAGGAAAAACCTGTCGATGTTTTCAACAGGACAAGAGAAACCTCCGAAATAAATTATGTAAACACTTCCATGATTTTGAAAACAATAGAAGATGCCATAGACCAGGGAAGAGAGATTTGCATAAAATATAAGAACAGGAATTACGAGTTGACAACAAGGCATATAGAGCCTGTCAGGGTTTTTAATGAGAACGGTAAAATGTACCTTGATGCATTCTGTTCCCTGAAAAATGCCGGCAGGAAATTTAGACTTGACAAAATTCTTGAAGTGATTGATAATATATGAAGATGGAAGATATTATGATTAAGAAACATTATTATGCAGTATCGGTTTTGGTTAAATTTTTGTTTTTCTGTCAAGTTAAACGTACTTCAAACAAGGAGTTCCGTCCGGACGGCAACAAAAATCAATCAATTATATAGCAAGTATTAAGTATATATTTTTTTATTAACTCCCTGAATCTCCGAAATTCACAAGGGTTGAGGGGAAAGGGCGTAAGAAAGGAGGGAAGTAAAGTGGCGAAAGAAAAAGGTAAAGTGAAGTGGTTCAATAATGCCAAAGGTTATGGCTTTATTGAAAGAGAAGGCGGTGAGGATGTCTTTGTGCATTACTCTGCTATTACGGGTGATGGATATCGCACATTGCAGGAAGGCGATGCGGTTGAATTCGAAGTAGTACAAAGTGACAAAGGACTTCAGGCTGCTAACGTAGGTAAAATATAAAACCTAAAAAGGTTGCCGGGGCAAAAAACATTTTTTGTCCCGGCAACTTACCCGGCCGGTTTTTATCTGTTAAGGAAAAAAATATACTTTGGTTCAGGCACAAAAGCCCGAGTCATAAAAAGGTTTTTATTTTTCTCCTGTTTCTTTTTTTACGCTTATATAACGGGATAAAACTTTTCCCGGGCCTGAAAAATTGAAATCATGAGATACAAAAAAGGTTTTTTCCTCTTCATCCTGCTCGCCATTTCTTTTTTAAGCTTCGGAGCTGAAAAGGGAAGCGGATATCTCAAAATGGCATCTGAAGCCCACAAAAGAGGATTATACCGCCTGTCCAATTCCCAGCTTGAAAAACACATGAAAGAAAATGGCGGAACGCAGGATATGGATTATGCCTACCTGCTTTACGCTGCAAATCACATCCAGTTGAAAGAATACGATAAGGCTATTGCAAAGTTGTCCATTCTTAAGGATAAATATCCCGGCTCAACTTTTCTCAAGGATGCGTTTTCATACCTTGTCCTGTGTTACCTGAAAACAGAAAATATCAATCTGGCAGTTACTTCATATAAAAGATACGTGCAGGAATTCGGAGAAGACAGGTTTGTCGGCAAACAGGTTGAAGAAGTTCTGTTCCAGACCGCGGTATCTCTTTTCAATAAAAATAAAATTCATGAAAGCAGGGAATTATTCGGACTCTTTGCGGAGAACTTTGAGCGGTCGGGATATTTTCCCGTTGTGCTGTATTACCAGGGTATTATTTACTACAGCGAAAGTAATTTCAGGAAGGCAAGAGAATTTTTGAACAAGGCTTTGAAAGGGGAATCTCTGATAGAAAACCCGGAAATAATTGCAGACATCCGATTGAAACTTGCCGACTGCCTTTTCAATCTCAGGGATTACATTGGGGCGGCTGACCTGTATAATACTGTCATTCAGAAATTCCCGGGCACTGTCTATAAAACATGGGCATCTTTTCAGATGGCAATCATTGAGAAGAGAAAGGAAAATTTCAAGAAGGCCGAGGTGTTGCTGTCCGGCATAAGGGGCAGCGGAGATGCCGTCCTGAATTTCAGGATAATCCAGGAACTCGCAAATATCAAGATGCTTCTGGAAGACTGGAAATCGGCGGAACGACTGCTCAATGAAATAATTGTTTTATATCCGGGACATGAGAATCTTTCCGAGATATATATGCAGCTTGGTTTTGTTAATTTCAACATGAACAGTTTTCGGGATGCAATAGTTTTTTTTGACAAGGCTTCGAAAAACCCTTCGTCCGCTCTTGTAAAAGAGAGAAGTTACTTTGGGCTGGGATATGCATATTACTCCAAAGGAGATATCCGTCAGGGTTTTGAAACATGGGATAAACTTATTGCCGAATTTCCCGGCACTGCCTTTGCAGGCGAGGTGCTCTTCCTTAAAGGCAAAAAGGCGTATGAAAACAGGGACTATGTCGGCGCAGAGACATATCTGGGCAGATTCATCGGGAATTTCCCAAAAAGTTCCATGCATGGGAATGCAGTTGCGATGTTGGCTGAGAGTCTCGCCGAGCAGAAAAAATGGGAAAAAGCCCTGAAAGCATGTGAAGATTTTCTTTCTAAAAACAAAGACGAATACATAACCTTCCTTTACGGCAAGTTCCTGTATCTTTCAAGAGATTTTGAAAAAAGCAGGAAAGTACTCAGCCGTATTGAAAGCGGGAATCCCGTCCTGCTTGCTGAATCCAGATATTACCTGGGAAGGATTTATGAATACGAAGGCGAAAAAGAAAAAGCCCAGGAAAAGTACCTTGAAATTATAACTTTTCACAAGAATCTTCCCGAGTGGGTGAAAATAGCTGAAGAAGCCATAAAAAATCTGCAAAAATGAGAAATAAACTTATTGCTCTTTTAGTGTTTGCTGTTTCGCAACTTGTGTATTCTCAGGACATAAAAATACCCGAGGAGAAAATCACCGGAGAAGATTTAAGGATTGAGAAATCGGAGATATTCATTCGCCAGCATTCTATCCATGATATAAGGTTCCCTTCAGTTCCCATGCTTCCGGAAAAATCTTCTTCTGAAAACGGGACAGAGATTTCTCCGGATTCTGTCGAAACAAAATTGCCGGATTACACACTATTTGAAGAAGGCAGAAGGCATGTGGGATTTTCTGCCGGAAGCAATACGAGCGCAGTTTTAGAAATATTCTGCCCTGTTATTGGCAAAGATACCGGCAGTCTGTATGACCTGGAAATCTCTGCCGGCAGCGGATACAGGCACAATGATGAAACTGCCGGTATCAGCTTTGGATATCTTTTTGAAAGCAGGGCAAACAAATTTTCTGCCGGAATGGATACCGGGTACCTCCAGCTTCCAGGTCCGGACAACAACCCTTTTGATTTAAACAGAAACTATTTTTTAATCAATACATCCTATTCCCACAGCTGGCCGTCAGGCGTTTCTGCGCAACTGGGTCAGTCTTTCCGAAATATTGACGGGACAGAGACAAATTATTCCTCAGCCGGTTTGTTTTACAGTATATCAGGCATCTCTTTCAACACGGGAATTGAAAGGTACGACGTTTTGGGCGAAGGTTTTTCGGAGACTTCTTTCAGCCAGGCCGCATTTAAGGAAGGAAGAAATTTCAAACTTGGAGGTGCTGTAAAAAAGATAGAAGGCCATGATGTTAAATTTTTACCTTTACTGGAATTTGTTCCTGTTCCCGGCTTGTCTGTGGATATTGAAGGTTTTTACAGGACGCCTGATTTATGGAAAGAGCTTGTTTCCTGCAACTATAAAGAGATAAGGGAATTTGCTCTCGCCCCTGAAGAAGAATACAGGCTTGGATTGTCCTGGGGCATGGAGAAAGAAACCTTCGGTTTCAGTCTGAAGATTGCCCACGGCTATATAGAAAACAGCTATACATGGGCAGATTTTGACGCAAACGGGTTATATGAACCTGTTGCATCAAATTACAGGAAGACAGCAGTAAATCTCAATTTAAACCGCTCATTATTCGGCAATCTCAGTTTTTTCATTGATGCAGAAAGAGAATTTCCGGACAAAGACATATTTTTCTACCCTGAAGAACAATATGATGCGGGTTTCGTATGGAAAAGGTCTCCGTTGGCATTTAAGATATGGGCTTCTCACAAGGGCGACAGGATTTTTCCCGGTACAAAACTGGAAGCTGTCACGCTGTTTAATGCCGAATTGAAAAGCCTTAATAATGAAAAGATGGAATGGATTGCGGGCATATCGAATATCGGAGGCAAAAAATATCCGCTTGTTCCGGGTTATCCTGCCGAGGAAAGGAAAATTTACGTTACAGTGAAATTTTATTTTTAAAAATGCGTCAACGGGAAAGGGAGGAATAATAAATGAACCTGTGGAGTTTTATCATAAAAGGCGGATTGATTATGGTTCCCGTCATTTTATGCGGCATCTTGACTCTTGGAATAATAATTGAAAGGCTCATATCATTGCGTAATGCCGAATTTGACAGTGAGAAATTCATAAAAGCCGTGGAGGAAATATTAAAAAGGAGGAAAATAAAAGAATCCATCGAACTTTGCGATTCGATAGACAAGCCTGTGCCCAGGATAATAAAAGCGGGGCTTTTGAAGTCTGACCGCAGCAGGGAGGAAATAAAGGACAGCATTGACGATGCCGCCGCTCATGAGATTCCAGTGCTTGAAAAATACCTGGGCGTGCTCGCTGCAGTTGCAACCGTTGCTCCTTTGCTCGGCCTGCTGGGAACCGTTACGGGACTGATAAAAGCCTTCATGGTTATAGAAACAAAGGGAGGGCTTGTCAATCCCGGAGACCTTGCAGGAGGCATATGGGAAGCTCTTGTTACGACAGTTGCAGGTCTTATAGTCGCCATTCCTGCCTATATCGCATATAACTATTTTGTTACAAGGGTCAACAGCCTTATACTGCAGATGGAGAAAAGCGCTACAAGGTTGCTGGACATACTCTTCTTCCTCAAGTCAGAAGAGGAGATTTAAAATGAGGTTCACAAGACACTATTCTATAACAAAGGGAGAGCTGAACATGGCTCCCCTGATAGACGTTGTTTTGCTGCAGCTTATATATTTTATGCTTACCTCAAGTTTCATCATGCAGCCCGGGATAAAGATAAACCTTCCGCAGGCTGCTACAACTGAAATTGTCAAAGAACAGGAAGTTTTCATAAGCGTTTCGGAAAAAGGCGTGATTTTTTACAGGGATGCCCCTGTAACAGCTGAAGAACTCAGCCTGCTTTTATCAAAGGAAAAGGCAGTGTCATCAAATCTGGTATTGATTCTCAAGGGTGACAGGAAAGCCGAACACGGCGTTGTGGTGCAGGTTATGGACATTGCCCGAAGGGCAGGTATAAATAGAATCGCAATAGCAACAATGCCGGAGTTTTAGCATGAAGAAAGAAAGAATCCTTTTAAAAACGCTGATAGCAAGTTCTTTTATCCATATTGCCGGCATTTCTCTTTTTGGAATTGTTCTGCCCCAATCTTATACCGAAAGAAAACCCATAGAGGTTTCTCTCTTGCCTTCTTACACGGCTCCCGAGGATATAAAGCTTGCAAAAATAGAAATCATACCTGATATTCCGCAGGTGGGAACAAGCTACGAGAAACTGGCAATGTCAATGGAGAAAACAACAGTAAAATTTTCAACGGAGAAATTCACGGGGTCTTCCGAGTATCTTCCAATTGCAAGTATAAGCCCGAGGTTTGAATTCCCTGAACGCAGTGTCAGTTTTCCTGCTGTTGCTGAACCTGTATATGAAGAACAGCTTACTGCGGGAAGAATGGAAACTCTGGAGATAGAGGGATTGGCGGGAAACAGGCAGCTGGTTTACAGGAAACCTATAGATTACCCTGTATGGGCTCAAAGGCAGGGCATGGAAGGAAACATAAAAATAAGATTCAATGTAAACTATGAAGGGAAGATAACATCAACAGCGATAAACTACTCTTCCGGTTATCCCGAATTGGACATATATGCGGAGGAAAATTTCAGAAAATGGCTTTTTGAGTCTGCAAAAACGGACAAGGAAATCTGGGGCGTAATAACTTTCAGATTCAGGTTGAAATGATTAAAATACAGATTAACATGCTGGTCAGTATTTACCTGTCGCTTAGCATTCTTATTCTTGTCATATGGATTGTTTTCGAATGGAAACGCAGGCCTTTCAGAGAAACAAAGACAGACAGATTTTTATGGGAATGTCCTACATGTTTCCATGTCTATATCGATAGCTGTTCAGAAAGCATATCTAAATGTCCCCGTTGCCAAACTCTTCACAGAAAGCATGAAAAGGTGTAAAATATAATAAGTCCGGGATAAATACCGAAAAAGCCCAGCACAAGCGGGGTAAAGCGTTAAATCAATAATCCCTCACCATGAAAGGGATACATGGCAGAGTTCGGGACAAGCCCGGGGTAAAAAGGTAAAGGAAATAGGTAAATCTGAACCCCTCACCTTGAAAAAAATATCAAAGAGGAGTTCGGGGTAAAGAGTAAATGGTAAATCATAACCCCTCACCGTGAAAGTGTATCAAAGAAGGGTTCGGGGTAAAGGAGATATTATGATAACAGAGATAGGCATAACAGCGGGAGAGATATGGCAGTATCTTGAAAAATACAATGAAACGACACTTGACAAAGTAATTAAAGCAATAAGCAAAGACAGGGAAACTATTTTGATGAGCCTGGGTTGGCTTGCCAGAGAAGGCCATATACTTGTGAACAAGACAGGCAGTGATTTGAAAATTGTTTTCAGAAAAAAAGATTGACAGTTTGACCGTATTTTGAATTGCGAATATTGATTTTGGGGGATCGTCTAATGGTAGGACATCAGACTCTGGATCTGAGTGTCTAGGTTCAAGTCCTAGTCCCCCAGCCACGTAAAATCCGAATCCGCTATAGCACGCGGCACAGGCATGTGTTAAAACGATAGCTCTATTTTACGGGGTTTCTGCTAAATTCTTTCTTCGAATCCTTCAGGGAAAGATTGCCTAACCCTTGACAATTTTAAATTTGTATATTATAATCATATACATAACATGGAACCGAAAAACTTCGAATGGGATGCCGGCAATAGCGGAAAAAATACAAAGAAACACGGGGTTTCCGACCAAGAGTGTGAAGAAGTTTTTTATGATATTAATCTGAAAGTTTTTCATGATGCCGGACATTCAAAAGCAGAAAACAGATATTACGGATTGGGAGAAACTTTTTCAAAGCGCAAGATATTTATGGTTTTCACAATACGGAATGACAAAATAAGAGTAATTTCTGCGCGGGATATGAACAGAAAAGAGAGGATAGAACATGAAAAAAAAGATGAAGAAAATACCGAAGTTTAAAAACGAAGATGAAGAAAGGAACTTCTGGGCAACTCACGATTCAACCAGTTATATTGACTGGTCAAAGGGAAAATTTGTGCGTTTTTCGGAATTAAAACCTTCTGAGAAATCTATTTCTCTCCGGATGCCTGAATTTTTGATTGAAAACTTAAAATTTCTTGCCAATAAGCAAGGCGTGCCATACCAGTCATTATTGAAAACATTTTTAGCAGAAAAGGTGCAGGAAAGATTGTCCGCCATTAAACGTTAACATCTTCGTCTAATTTCAAGGCAACTTACGCTGTCGTCTGCAGAAACTGCAGGGTTTGTTTTAGAATAACATCGGGGTGTTTGAAGATTTCAGCCCATTTTGTGGTTCTAAAATCGTCCAATATGCATGGATGATTGAGTACAAGATGAAAGACAATATTATTGAAGAGATATTAAAGGTTCTTGAGAAGGTTGATGAAAGGGAATGTAAAAGCCTTTTTTCTTACATCCGTAAGGCTAAAAGGGTTTTTTTAGCAGGTGCGGGGAGAAGCGGCCTGATAGGAAGATGTTTTGCCATGAGGCTCATGCATCTGGGAATAGAAGCCCATGTAGCCGGGGAAACAACCTGTCCTTCCATAAAAAAGGGCGACCTCCTTGTGGTTATTTCGTGTTCCGGCGGCAATAAAAATCTTCTGGAATTCGCAAGAATTGCACGGAAAGTGAAAGCAAAAGTTGTATCTGTAACACTGGAAGGAACTTCTCTCGCTGCCGTTTCTGATTATTCCGTAAAAATACCCCTTGCAAAATCTGTACAGTTTGGAAACTCGCTTTTTGAACAGGCTGTTTTTCTGTTTCTTGAAACATCTGTTGCAAATTACAGGGAAAACAGGAAGATTCTCCTGAAAGATATGGCGTCGAGACATGCTAACCTGGAATAACTCTTTTTCTGCATCCACAATTAAATAATCTTTTATATAAAGGCTTCCATTTTTTCAGTTTTAATATGTGTTGTATAATAGACCAGATCGTTGTGAAGTGATAAAAGATATAAAATATAACTTTTATTTTAGGTATGAGAAAGAGCCGAAGATGTTTTTCAACTTTTAAAGAAGGAGGTAAGAAAAATGAAATTTGCTTTTATGAGTTTTACATGTCCGGATGCAACTTTGCAGGAAATGTTTGATATGGCGAAGAAATACGGGTATGAAGGTATAGAGCCGCGTGCCCAGGCAGAGCACAGGCACGGCGTCGAGATAACGGCTGGCTCTGCAAAACGCAAGGAAATCAGAAAAATGTTTGAAAATAGCGGCGTTGAATGCGCATGTATAGCGACTTCCCTGAAATACTGTTTTACGGACAAGGCAAAAAGGCAGGAGTATATTGATACCACAAGACAGTTCATTGACCTCGCACATGATATCGGTTGCAAAAGGCTGAGGGTTTTCGGAGGGAATCCTGACAAGGAGATAACTGCGGCAGAGGGTATAGAGATTGTGGGGGAAGCTCTTCAGGGGATTAAGAAAGACGCTGAGGAAAAACAGGTGTACGTTTGCCTTGAGACTCATGATTTTTTCAGCCGTGCCGATGTTGCGGCTCCTGCCGTGAGGATTGCTGAAAGCCCTTACATAAGGATTAACTGGGATATAATGCATCCGTATACGAGAAATATGACAATAGAAGAAGCCTTTGCAGAGGTAAAAGATTTGGTAGCTCACTGCCATATTCATGACGGAACCTACGACAAGGACAGAAGGCCCAAGCTTGCCCTGATGGGACAGGGCGAAATCCCATACAATATAGCAGTCAGGCTTCTGCAGAACATGGGATATGAAGGCTATCTTTCAGGCGAATATATCAGCGCATGGCCTCCTGATGTCGTACTGCCAAACGATATAGATGCTCTTAGGAGTTATCTGGTATAACCATATAAATAAACGGGCAGACTGTGAAGTCCTGCAAGCAGGCAGACATGCCATTTGCGAAGTAAATAAAGAGGGGATATAAAATGAAAACATGTTTGAATACTGCAACAACCAGAGGATACGGACTGGCCGACGATATAAGGTATTGCGGTAAATACAAATATGAAGGAATTGAAATTGAAACAGACAAGATTGACGAATATCTTAAAACCTCTACAATCAATGAGCTTAAAAAGAAACTTGAGGATTCCAACCTAAAAGTCGCAGCTCTCATGGCATTTCCTTTTTCTCCTTTTTCAGAAAATCCTGCAGGGTTTGAAAAACTGAAAAAGTATGCAGGAACAGCGGCTTTTCTCGGCTCGCAGATTCTCCTTGCATATATAGCAGGAAGGCCGCCGGAAGGCATGCATGAAGAAAAAGCTTTTGAGGTGGCCGCAGATATTGCCCGTAAGTATGGCGGCGTGGCAGAAGAACATGGTCTAAAGATAGCCATGGAATCCATAGGCAGGCATCCTTTTATGCCGGGGCCCTCGCTGGCACTGAGAGTCATAGAAAAATCAGGACATCCTTCCCTGGGGCTTGTCATAGATACCTTTCATTGTTTCAGGTCTGGAATTGCTCCTGAAGAAATAAAAAAAATACCTTTAGAGAAACTTCTGATTGTACATATAAACGACAGCGAAGACAAACCTGTGAGTGAAATCAATGATGCCAACCGGCTGTATCCAGGGAAGGGCGTATTGCCTCTGAAGCAGTATTTGCACATTT
>DAOQVZ010000072.1:1569-12159 GCA_035341815.1 bacterium | reverse complement strand
TTTCGCTTCTTCAGGAGCGTTCGGGTCGACAACCGAGCTGGTGAAAATCTCTCCGTCAGCGGGCGTCTCATTTTTCACGTACAAAAAACCTTCTCCCATGGTGCGCTTGTTTTCAAGATGTCCCCGTGTGCCGTAAAGTGAATACCATACGAAATGAGGGCTGGCTGGCACCTGGCTGCGCAGTATTTTGACAACGGCCCCTTTTTCCGTTTTGAAAAGCCCTATCTCGAAATCGAGGAATCCGGGATGGTCCTTGTATTGGGGGAAAGCCTTGAAACCGCTTGTCAGTCCGCATCCTTTGACTACCCTGTCGTTCATGACCATCAGTATAGGCCCGAGGGTGTGGGCGCAGTACCATATGGGCGGACGTTCGTGCCTCCAGAAAAATTCGCCTGTTTTTTCATTAACCAGAAGGGAAACTATTTCGTGTATATATTCGCCTTCCGCATAAACTATTTCGCCGAGCTTTCCAGATTCCACTACTTTCTTCCATTCTCTGACGTAGTGGAAGTAACAGTAGTTTTCGCCCATCATGTATGTCCTGCCGGTGCGTTTTACGGCATCTACAACTCTGCTGCATTCTTCCACTGTGTATGCAACTGTCTGTTCGCAAAGGACATGCTTGCCTGCTTCAAGGGATTTTACCGTATGTTCGGTGTGCAGGGGGATTGGCGTAGCGACCATGACCATGTCGGTGTCAGCGTTGACAAAATCGTTAAATTTACTGAAACGCGCGCTGTCAGGAAGTTTGAATACATTGCCCACTTCTTCGAGCTTCTTTTCGTCTATGTCGCAAAGGGCTGTTACTTCTACTTCAGGATGCGAAGAAAACACGTTGACAAAACCCTTGCCTCTCGATAACCCCACTATGCCTATCTTCCATTTTTTCATGGCATCTCCTATGTTGTCAGTTTCTATTTTTCTGTTTTCAATACTGCTGTTCTGAAGAAATCTATATCCCTGCAGGTCTGTTTAACAAGTCTTGCCAAAGTATATCCCGTGTATTCGCTGTGGAAAGAGACAGGTCCTTTGAACCCGTATTTCTGCATCAGCCCTCCCAGCGCATCCCACTCGCTGAACCCTTCTCCCATGGGGACTATTCTTCTCTGCCAGGTTATTTTGCCGCCTTCAACCTTCCGTTTCCTGTCGAAGTCTTTTACCGCTATTGCCGCGAGGTAGTCTTTAAGGATTTCAAAAGCCATGAAAAGCGGCTCTCCAGAAAAGGATATATGTGCGGTGTCAAGGTAAACGCCCACGTTGGAAGGGCTGCAGCCTTCCACGATGTCCATCATGGCCGCGGCGTTTGAACCGAGGTATGGTCCTGAATGAGTGTGGAGAAGAATCTTAACCCCGTACTTTTCGGAAAGTTTGCTCCATCCTTGAAGGGACTTTCGGGCACTCCGCAGTAATTCTCTGTAACTTCCTTCCACGACCCAGTAACCAATTTTTACAAGCGGTATTCCAGATTCTGCAAGCGAGGCTATGAAATTCTCGCCATTTTTCTCAGACGGGTCCGTAAGTGCTCCCGGAGAGGTAACCATGGGAATAGAGAGTCCTGCTTCCGTAAAAGCCCTCTTGACTTCAGGAAGCCTTGTTTCCATGTTCGAGGGTTCCACGTGGTATCCGTCTCTGATTGTAAGGTCGGCCCCATCTGCGCCCATGCGTTTAATATCTTTCATGAGCAGGGTGAGGCTTCTTTCCCTGAAACTCTTTGTGAATACTATCAGTTTCATTTTAGTTTCTCCTGCTTTATTTTTCTGCATGAATATAGATTATTTGACCAACATACTTCTGAAAATGCACAGGACCGCCATAAGTATGAAGAAAGATGCCCAAAGGTATTCCTGCCTTATACCTTCTTTCATGTAAAATATGGAAAAGGGTATGAAAACAGACAGGGTGATGGCTTCCTGGAGTATTTTCAACTGTCCGAGATTCAGCACCTGGTATCCTATGCGGTTTGCGGGAACCTGTATCATGTATTCCATCAGTGCAACGCCCCAGCTGATGAAGGCGGCTATTATCCATGGCTTGCTTCTGAAATTCTTCAGGTGTCCGTACCAAGCGAAGGTCATAAATATGTTGCTGAACATCAACATGCCCGCTGTAATGAATATTTTGTGCATCGGGTTAATTTCCTTAGCTGGGGGAAATTTTTCTAATATATAACCTTATCGGGTTTTGCCGTCCATTCCTCGAAAGGCTTCAGGCATTCTTTCCTGCCGAGGACTCTTTTTTTAATGAGTTTCCCTGCATCCTTTCGGGCCAGGGCGTCGTATATAAGTTTGTCGTCAAAACCGGCGGATGCGGCATCGTTCCTCGAACAGCCGTAATAGAGTTTTCCGAGCCTGGCCCATATTATCGCCCCCATGCACATGGGGCATGGTTCGCAGGTTGAATAAATTTCACAGTCTGCGAGGTCGAACCTGCCCAGTTTTTCCGAAGCCTTTCTTATTGCCATTATTTCGGCGTGGGCCGTGGGGTCTTTTGAGGACAGTACAATGTTGTGCGCCCGCGCGATAATTTTTCCATTCCTGACGATGACGGCGCCAAAAGGTCCTCCGTGGTTTTTCCTGATTCCTGCGAAAGCTTCCTTGACTGCCGAAGCCATGTAAATATCCATTTTTAAAAAACGATCTCTCAAAAGTCCGGGCTATTCAGGTTTTCCCATTTTTATTTCGATATTGTCAAGGTATGTTCCTTTTCTGCTTGTAAAAGCCACCCTGACGGTTTTCAATTTTTTGCCATTTATCTCATCAGGTATCTTTATCTTGCCCGTCCGTTTTGTCCATTCAGGTTCGGTGGTTGTTGAAAATTTGAGACTTCCAATATTGGAGGACTTGCCATTTTCATCTTTCGTGTAGCAGTAGAGGAAAAGGGTTATGTCTGATTTTTCGGGATTATTGACATAAAAATTTATATCCATTTCATCGCCGGCGTTCGTATCAATGTTCCTGGTTGTCATAAGGTGTCCTCTCAGGTAAATAAAGTTGTTGCCGCTTTGTGCCTTATCTTTGTCCGATACGAGCCTGTACTCGCCGTCTTTTGCCGAACCGGTAAGGTTGAGAGTCCATCCCTCGGGTAGAACGATGGGCGATTCGGTTTTGAAGTTGAGGTCGGACGCCCTCTTGTAAAGCGAATCGTTTTCCTTCAAGGTCAGTGTCTGTTCAAAATCGCCGTTGGGCACCGTATATTCAGCGGCGTTGAGCCACGAGGATAATGTGAAACCCGTTATGATGCAGAACATGCAGATTGCAAATATCCTTCTTGACATAATGTCCTCCTTTTTTAAACGAAACTCCGAAATTTTCGTTACACCTTTTTCCTTAATCCTGTTTTTGTGAGGTCATTTAATACTATTTTATAGATACCTGCCAGTTTTGTCAAGGAAGCATAGACCATTCAGAAATTCCGACATGCATAGGAGCAGATAGAGGAAGGCAGGATGTAATTATAGTTACACGGGTGGCGATTACTTCATCTGCAAAACAAGCAATCCGTTTTCATTTCAAATATGGCAACATCCTTTCATCCCTTTCATTTTAGATTAAAACGGGTATAAAGAAAATGGAGAGCGGATGGAAAGGATAGCCCTGCAATCCGGGCAATATAAAACGGAGAAAGCATTTTATCAAATACCGGCATACAGACAGGAGATGATAATATGTTCTCAAAAGCAATGATTGTAACTGACTTGTGGACCGGCAATTTCCCTCTTGAAAAATGCATCAGGGGACTAAAGGATTTGGGAACAGAAGAATATTTTCTTCTGCAGTGCATAGAAAAAATGGAAATGCCCGGTATCAACCTGGAAGTGATGAAGAATACTCTCCAGTCTTCCATGGAAAGGTACAGGCGGTTTTTCGTGAAGGAGGGGTTTAGCATTGAAACGGATGTAGTGATAGGGAAAACATGTGAAGAAATCAATAAAAATGCCCTTGCAAAAAAATGTTCTTTCATGGTATTCGGAAGCTACAGGCATACCCGCACATATGAACTGCTCCTTGGCAGCCTGGCGAACGAAACGATCTGCCATCAGGTGATGCCCGTTTTATTGATACATATTATGCCCGCGGATAGACAATTTGGTTTCGTCAGCCAGGAAAAATATAATTTCCTGAGCCACGTGATGTTCCCCACGGATTTTTCAGAAAATGCTGAATATGCGATTCTTTACCTGAAAAAACTTGTTGGCCGCGGTCCCGGGCGCATAACTCTTCTGCACGTTCAAAACAAGACTTTTATTTCTCCCCACCTGACCCATCGTCTTGAAGAATTCAACAGGATTGACGTGCAGCGTTTGGAAAAAATAAGGAAGGAATTTCTCGGCAGGAAAGCCGATGTCGACATAAAAATTATATATGGACATCCCGTGAAAGAAATAGTCAACCTGGCAAAAGAGATGCAGGTTTCGCTCATAGTAATGGGAAGGCAGGGAAAGGGTTTTCTTAATGAGTCATTTATAGGCAGCATAAGCCAGAACGTTGCAAGATGTTCGGAATCCCCGGTTCTGCTTATTCCCATGCCTGACAGAGACATCAATAATCCAACTTCATCCGTTTTTAAAGAGGCGTGATATTCCGATAGCAATTTTGGTAATTGGCGGCAGGTAAAATTAAAAGTGAACTCTCAGCCCTTGCTGTCCTCTATTTTCACTTATGTCGAAATTTCTGCTGTTTTGATAAGTAGTTTGACTGTTTTGGACCAATATGCGATAATATCAGACTGTTAAATAATAACAGGAAGGTAACAGCCCAAGTCTAAGAAAGGCTAACCTCCGGTATGAAAAATTCAGCTTAGGACAATAACATGCGTACAAAAATCATGAAAGCAATTTTAGTTCTTTTCTCTTTTCTGTCAACCTGCATGGCTTTTGCAGGAGGAAAACTCATTACTCTTGAAAATGCTGTTGAAATGGCGGTATCGAACAATCTCCAGATAGCCGCAGGTATGGAAAAAATTAAACAGGCAGAATATGAAAGGAATGCGGTATCCACTTTCTTCCTTCCGAAGATTTCCTCGTCTCTCAGCTATACCCGCATGAACGAAGCACAGGAAATGATGGGAGTTATTTTTGCGGATTCAAATCTTTATAATCTCGCGATTGCTCTTAACCAGCCTCTTTACACGGGTGGAAGGCTTAATGCTGTTTACGAACAGGCAAAAGAGGATGTTAAAAGAAGAGGATTCGAAAAGGATATTATTGTACAGGAGCTGATTTCAGGCACAAAACGGGGATATTTTTCCATATTGAAAGCTGAAAAAGGACTGCAGACGGTAAAAACACAGAAAGAGATGGCACAGGAGCATTTGAGAAAAGCAGAACTTATGTTCAGGGAAGGTATAGTTACGAAAGTTGATGTTTTGAAAACGGAAGTTTTTCTCTCTGACATAGAACAGCAGATTCTGGCAATGGAAAACTCCATCTCTCTTGCAAAGGCAAGTCTCAGTTTCCTTTTGAACCAACCGCTTTCAACAGAATTTGAGATTGAGGATATTTTGGAAAAGCAGAAAGAAAAAAATGACCTTGATTACTGGACCAGGCTGTCATATAAAAGCAGGCCCGAACTGAAACAATTGGAGAGTGCAGGCAGAATATACGAATACAATATAGATGTCGCAGAGAGCGGCCGCAAGCCTCAAGTTGCACTTTTTTACAACTATATGGTTGACAGGGGTTCTGCGGCTCCGGTGGACAGGTGGAATAACAGCTGGAATTTAGGAGTTGCCCTGGAAATGGATATCTGGAACTGGGGTGAAACAGGGGACAGGATTCAGAAGGCAATACATGCAAAAAAAGAAGTTGATACTGAATATTCTCTACTGCTCAAGGCTGTTGAACTTGAAGTGAAAACAGCTTTACTAAACATGGAAACGGCAGCCCGGCAGACAGAAAACATAAAAAAATCGCTGGAGAAAGCCGAGGAAAATCTGAGAGTGACAAACCTGCTCTATAGCGAAGGCATGTTGACTACGACGGATGTGCTGGATGCTCAGAGCGACCTGGCATCTGCCAGGAACAGATACTATCAGTCTTTGTATGATTACCAGCTTGCATATGCAGAACTTGAAAAATCAGCGGGCGTTCATCTTCCTGACTGGAATAAAAATTGAAATCCTGAAAATTTAAAAAACCGCTGCAATTCCAAAAATATTGTAGATATCCTTGCCCGAGCATGTTTCCTGGCGGTTATACCTGTACGAAAATCCAATGTTTTTTGTCATGAAGACATTTACCATGACAGTGGTCTTGTTATATGAATCTTCGCTGTTAAATGTCAGTGTGTGTTTTGCTTCCACCTGAATGAAATGGTGCAGAGCCGCCTTCACTTTCAGTCCCGTTATCCAGTAATAGTCTTTGCTGTCAATATTGAACGGAGCCGACCCCGGTCCCGGATAATCAACCAGTCCTTTTCCGTCTGAAATGTCCATCTGCCCGCCTATCCATGGCATAAGCGTCCACCGGATGTTTCCCTTGTCATATCCAATGTACCTGCCTGCCCTCATGTAAAGACTGTAAGTATCCATGCTGCAATCAAACGCATCAAGGTCTCCGAGCGAGGTGGGAACATGTGTTCCTGCCATGTCCAGTTTCATGTAATTTATGCCGGCGCCGACCATGTTTTTGCTGTTTGATTTCCTGCCGAAGTAATAATCATAGATAAAATTCACACCTTTAATATCGCTGTAATTTATGTTATCTGTCCTGTAAAGAAAAAGGTTGCACTGGTATTTTGACGTGTCTATGGACTGAAGGTAAAGGCCTTTCATCACTGCCGAGTCTTTGATGTGAAGTTTATAATCGCTGTTTATATAAGAGTTCTCTTCTGTCCCGAAATAAGGCGTTACTATGGTCAAATTCTCTGCGGGAATATCAAAAGAGAATGTGCATACTAAAAGAAAACACAGCCATATTGATTTTTTCATGGTTTTATACAGATATCAGGGGGTTACATTACTTTAAAAGTATATACTACACCATGGATAATGAGAATCAGTATCCTGAAAATTCTTTTTCCTCACTTGATTTCATCCAGAGACAGCCCCAGGGCTTTTGCAATACCCTTGCCGTAAGCAGTATCAGCTTTGATACAGTTTGCGGCATACCTGATTTTTATCTCTCTCGGGATATCTCCCATGTTGCGTGCAGTGTTCTCAAACAGTGCCTGTTGCTGGGCAGGATTCATCAACCGGAAAAGTTTGCCCGGCTGCGTGTAGTAATCGTCATCATCTTCCCTGTAGTCCCACCTGTCTATAGCACCTTTTGTTGCAAGGGGCGGCTCCTTGAATTTCGGCTGGTCCTGCCATTCTCCGTAGCTGTTGGGTTCATAGTGAAGTTTGCTGCCGGCATTGCCGTCCACTCTCATCTGTCCGTCCCTGTGATAACTGTTTGACGGGAATTTCGGAGCGTTCACGGGTATAAGATGATGGTTGACGCCGAGCCTGTATCTCTGGGCGTCTCCATAGGAGAAAAGCCTTCCCTGGAGCATTCTGTCAGGTGAAAATCCTATGCCTGGCACCACGCTGGCAGGATTGAAAGCCGACTGTTCCACTTCCGCGAAATAGTTTTCCGGGTTGCGGTTAAGTTCAAAATAGCCGACTTCTATCAAAGGATACTCTTTTTTGTACCAGACTTTTGTCAGGTCAAAAGGATTGGTGGCCATTTTATCCGCCTGTTCTTCCGTCATCACCTGTATGAACATTTTCCACCTGGGAAAATCCCCGCGGTCAATACTTTCAATCAGGTCCCTCTGGTGGCTTTCCCTGTCTTTTGCTATTATGGCTTCCGCCTCTGCGTCAGTCAGGTTTTTTATGCCCTGCTGGCATAAAAGGTGGAACTTCACCCAGAACCGTTCATTTTTCATGTTTACCATGCTGAAAGTGTGGCTGCCGAATCCATGCATGTGCCTGTACGAAAAAGGTATGCCCCTGTCACTCATGGTAATGGTTATCTGGTGCAGTGCCTCGGGAAGAAGCGTCCAGAAATCCCAGTTGTTTTTAGGGCTTCGCATATTTGTTCTCGGGTCTCTTTTGACAGCATGGTTCAGGTCGGGGAATTTAAGCGGGTCCCTGAAGAAGAAGACCGGCGTGTTGTTTCCCACCAGGTCCCAGTTTCCTTCTTCCGTGTAGAACTTCATTGCAAATCCGCGTATATCCCTTTCCGCATCTGCCGCCCCCCTTTCTCCTGCAACCGTAGAAAAGCGTACGAACATATCTGTTTTCTTGCCAATCTTGGAGAAAATAGCTGCCCTCGTGTAGCGCGTGATATCGTGGGTTACCGTGAATGTTCCGTATGCACCTGAACCCTTTGCGTGCATGCGCCTCTCGGGAATTACTTCCCTGTCGAAGTGTGCGAGCTTTTCAAGGTACCATATGTCCTGAAGAAGCATAGGCCCTCTTTTCCCTGCTGTAAGTGAATCCTGGTTGTTCGGAACCGGAGCGCCGGCTGCAGTCGTCAATTTCTCTTTTTTCTTCATCTTTTTCTCCTTGTATTATTTGAATAGTTTTACGGAAAACATTAAAGCATAATGGATATATTTTGTCAAGATATTAAATTTACAATCATAACAATAATTTAAAAATTCCATTATTTTGGCGGGGTGCAGAAAAGTTTTATGTATCATTTTTTACAGGTACCCTGGCTTTTATTCATATTTCAAGGTTTTTATCTTTACCACGTGAAAAGTGACTGCCGCGGCTATTAATAACAGTAAAATTTTTATCCACATTATTGATATAAGGTAAAAGGTTGAATAGCCGATTGTCAGCCATAACATGATTAACGTTAAAATTTTTTGCCGGGCAGGAATGCCTTTCCCCTCGACATAGTTTCTGATATAAGTACCGCAAAGTCTATTGGACAATAGCCATTTGTAAAATCTTCCGGAGCTCCTGGAGTAAAAGAATGCGGCCAAAAGGAGGAATGGAGTGGTAGGCAGTACCGGCAGAAACATTCCAATAATGCCAATGGAAGCAGAAATTGTTCCGCTGACAATGAGAAGGATTCTTGTAGTACTCTTCATTTTGCCGTCCGCTGCAAAAGCGTGTTAAAATGCCGGTCAATTTTCAACGCTATCAGTTCGTATAATAGCATGTGCCCCTGAAAAGTGTCAATTTCTTTTATCCTTGAATGACTCCTTTTATTTTTTTTGATTCCAGGAAAAAATAATTTTGCACTCCGGAAGTCTTCCTGAAGTGCAATAATGTTAGCCTGTTGTTATGATAAATTCATAATTTCTACAAACCAAAATTAAGTCATGGTCATTTGCTTCTTTCTCTTAAATAGAATAAAATTTAAAGTCAGTTCTTTTAAAGCAGGCTTGTAATTTATCCATTTGTAACAGCAGGCACCTGTTTATCTATTGCGTAATATATAAAAAAGCCAGTAAATCAGGTAACCCTTGGAGATAAAATGAATCGTATGGTAAAAAGAAAGGTACCGAATGAATTCTGCAGGCATTTCAAATCATTGCTTAAGGTCATTATAGCTTTGCTTTTATTTTTCGGGTTCGAATCGTTTGTTACTGCCCAGGTAACAAACGCAAAAGAAGGTGCGGCAGGTTTATATCACACGGTAGTTTTGAGATTAGATGGTACAGTAACAGCCTGGGGACAGAATGATTCAGGCCAATGCATTATACCCCCGGGGTTGGTGGATGTTGAGGATATATCTACTGGGGCGTCCCATATTGCAGCTTTGAAGGGGGATGGAACATTGTCGGTTTGGGGCTGGAACGGATACGGCCAGTGCGATGTGCCAGCGGACCTGACAGATGTGGAGTCTGTATCAGCCGGACTGGGACATACAGTGGCATTAAAGGCCGATAAAACGGTAACGGCATGGGGAATGAATGATTATGGCCAGTGCGATGTGCCAGCGGACCTTGATGATGTAGATGCTATATCTGCGGGATGGGGACATACAGTGGTATTAAAGGCCGATAAAACGGTAACGGCATGGGGAATGAATGATTATGGCCAGTGCGATGTGCCTGCCGGGCTTGCCGATGTGGAGTCTGTATCCGCAGGTGGGTTTCATACGGTAGTATTGAAAAGCGACAAAACAATTGTTGCCTGGGGAAGGAACGATTACGGCCAGTGCGATGTGCCTGCGGACCTGACAGACGTGGAGGCTGTGTCAGCCGGCCTGGGACATACAGTTGCGTTGAAAAGCGACGGAACAGTTGTGGCATGGGGCTGGAATGATTACGGCCAGTGCGATGTGCCTGCCGGTCTTGTCGATGTCTCTGGAATTTCTGCGGGATGGGGACATGCAGTGGCTGTGAAAAATGACGGTACAATATCAACATGGGGAAGGAACGATTACGGCCAGTGCAATGTACCTTCAGACCTTAATAATGTTGTGGCGATATCATCCGGTTTGTACCATGCAACAGTACTTCAAAGCGACGGAACAGTTGTAGCATGGGGAGAAAATGATTACGGACAGTGCGATGTGCCAGCGGACCTTGTTGATGTATCGGCTGTATCGGCGGGGTCCCAGCATACTGCAGCGTTAAAGAGCGACGAAACGGTTGCAGCATGGGGAGAAAATGATTACGGACAGTGCGATGTGCCTGCCGGTCTTGT
>DAOQVZ010000072.1:0-1469 GCA_035341815.1 bacterium | reverse complement strand
GCGGTATCGGCAGGAGGATTTCATACGGCGGCGCTTAAGAACGACCAAACGGTTGTAGCATGGGGAAGGAATGATTACCGCCAGTGCAATGTGCCTGCCGGTCTTGCCGGTGTGGCTGCGGTATCGGCAGGAGAATTTCATACGGTGGCACTTAAAAACGACGGAACAGTTGTAGCATGGGGAAGAAATGATTATGGAGAATGCAATGTGCCTGAGGGATTGGTTGGCGTGGAGGCAGTATCGGCAGGATTTCATCAGACGTATGTATTGTTTTCAAACGGAAAGGTTGGTGTCTGGGGATTAAAATATTTTATGCCTGATATGCCAATGTTGAAAGGAGATATAAACGGAGACGGCAGAATAGATATTTCTGATGTGATTTTGTGTCTGAGGATGGCTGTCGGATTATCTGTGATAATAGGCGATGTTGAATATTTTGCCCCTGAATATAGTGCGCAGCTTCTTGCTATTGCGAATATAAACGGGGATGCAGGAGTAGATATTTCCGATGTAATAATGATTCTTCGCAAGTCTGTGGGGCTGGAGATTTGATTAACAATATTCTTCGAGTATCAACCCGGGACAGGAGAGGCTGATGAGAGCAATTGTTAAAGCTTACGCATTATTCCTGATTTCAGTATCGGTTCTTTTTGCCCAATCTGTAACATACGAACACAGGGTTGTTGAAGAACCTCCGAACCATATCCATATTTTAAGGGCAGATTTGTACGATGCAAGCCTGGATTTCCATGTCCAGGTTGCCGATCCGCCTCCCGCAGGGGAAGAAGGGCAGGCAGTTCTCACTGACCCTTACGTCCTTGCGGAGCGCGGTAAATTCCTCTGGGCTATCAACTCAAATCCGTGGAATAATGTTGACGGGACAGTTGGCGGGTTGTCTTACACAGAGGGTAAGGCGGTTGATAATATAGGATGGGCCCAGACAGGCGGGATAATGATATTTCCGCCGACAAGAAGGGGTAATTTCTGGATAGATACAGACAGGTTGCCTTTCATTGGAAATGTCACACAGCCTGTAGAAAATGCATTAGTGGGAATTGAAGGATTTTCAGAGTTAATAAGGGAAGGCATAATTCTCTATGAGGTGTCAGACGGCGCAAGGGAACCCCGCACGGCAATAGGTTTTGACAGGGCAAAACGTTTTCTTTTTATGGTTGTAGTGGAAGGAAGGCGTCCCGGAGACAGCGAGGGAATGGATAGCAGGGAACTTGCGCTATTCATGCAAGGACTGGAATGCTGGAATGCCCTTAATCTTGACGGAGGCGGAAGCAGCATCATGCTGCAAAGAACGGATAGCGGATATGAAAGGAAAAACAGGCTTCCTCCTCTATATCCGGTTCGTCCTCTTCCCCTGGTTTTCGGCGTATTATCGCAGGAACCTCCATCCGGAAATGGGGGCGGCGGCGGATGTTTTATAGCTACGGCGGCATTCGGTTCTCCCTTTGAACACC
>DAOQVZ010000071.1:0-12261 GCA_035341815.1 bacterium | reverse complement strand
TCCCCATTTCACCGGGATGGGCGAAATAAAAGGATATATCCGGAGTTAATTTTGCAATCCCGGCTATTGATGCCAGCCCAAGCAGGAAAGCGACAAAATATATAAAAAAAGAGGGGTATTCAAAAAAATGGGGATTGAAATTGAAACTTCCGGGGTTCATATTGCTTATGCTCTTGATTATATTATGTTCGTCAGGATGAAAGGAACGTATGGAATTGAAAACAGAACGAGGTATTTTTTCCTCCCCTGCGGTGCGTGATTTCTCCCAGCTTTTCTTCACGTACTCCTGACTTATTCCGCCGGTTATTGAAACCATTTCCTGACCGGTATGATAAAACATGAGATAATCATCCTTGGGTATTCCCCAGTTAATTCCCAGGATATTCAGGCATAAAGAAATGGCAACAATTAAAAGTAAACTCCCTTTTTTTTCCATTTTATCTTACATGGGCCCTTATGGTAAAAAGAGCGGCAAACATCCTGAAAGGGTCTCTGAAAATATTTACCGTTGATACACTGGAATTTACCCACCTGACAGGCACTTCATTGACCTTTAATCCTTTTTTTACCGCCCTGTAAATTATTTCAACGTCAAAGGCAAAACCTTCCGTCACGAGTCTGGAAAAGAGAAAGAGCCCTGCCTCCCTTTTAAAAAGCTTGAAGCCGCACTGGGTATCCCTGAATTTTTCAAAAACAATCAAACGCACAAGGAAAGGGAAAATCCTTCCTATAAGCCTGCGGTATAAAGGCTGGGGAACTGCTATAACAGCTCCTTTCACTGCCCTTGAAGCTATGGCAATATCAAACCCTTTATCTATCTCTTTGCACAGTTTTTCAAACTCTTCTATGGGTGTGGACAAATCCGCATCTGTAAAAAGAATCAAATCTCCTGATGCCTTAAGTACGCCAGTCTTAACTGCAGCTCCTTTACCCCTGTTTTTTGCGTGCCGAAGGACTTTTACCTCTGAATGTTTTTCTGATTTTTTGTTCACCGCTGCGACAGTTCCATCACTGCTTCCATCGTCAACAACAATAATTTCAAATACGAGGCTGCTTGAGCTGAAATATTTACAGACCTTCTCCAGGGTGGGAACAATCCTTTTCTCCTCATTGTATGCTGGAATCACAACAGAGATGTCCACTTTTTCCATATCGTGTAGAAATAAAGCTTGATGTATGGCATTGTTTTTGAAAGCCTGAATTTCGACTTGCCTTTCTTCCTTCCGTACCAGGCCGTGGGGACATCGCAAATCCTGTAGCCGTTAAGAAAGAAATTTATACATGCTTCCATAGATATAGCAAACCCTTTTTGCCTGAGCCTGAAAGAGAGAAGATTTTCCCTCCGGTACATCTTGAATGCATTGCCGGCATCTTTCGTGGGCAAACCCGTAAGCAGGGAAAGGGTCAAGCCGACAATCCGGGAAAAACATCCCTGGACCAGGGGGCCTCCCACTCTTTTGCCTCCCCTGATATACCTTGAACCACACACGAGATCATAGCCTTCTTCTCCTTTTTCCAGCATTTCCGGCAATGTTTCGGGAGCGTCGCAGCTGTCAGCCATGAAAGGAACCACAAAGACACCCCTTGCATTTTCAAAACCTGTCATCAAAGCATTGGCAAAGCCCGGCTCTTTCAGGTTATCTACAATCCTGACATGGGAATTCCTTTCCTGTATATTCTTGACAATCCTTTCCGTATTGTCGGTAGAATGGTCGTTAACTACGACTATTTCGGTATCATGGGAACCTATGTAAGGCATCAATCCCCTGATGGTTTCCTCTATGTTCTCCTCTTCATTCCTTGCCGGTATTATAACGCTCAGTTTCATATGAGATTTCTTTTCTTAAGTTCCCCCGCAGCTTTGACAAAACTGTCTTCCGCTTTCACTTTTTTTGACCAGTTTATCAATCTTTCCATTCCTTCCTCAAAAGAAACCTTCGGCTCAAAGCCTATCGCCCTCCTTATTTTTGAGGTATCCGCATAACAGTGGCGGACATCACCCTTTCTAAACTTGAAAGTGATATCAGGTTTAAGGTTTTTAACCCCGAGCAGACTGATGATAGTTTCAGCTATTCCCTTTATGCTAACAGGTTTTCCCGAACCCACATTGAAAACCTGGTAATTCGCCTCTTCCCTTTCCAGTGAAAGGATGCAGGCGTCAGCGATGTCTTCAACCCATATGAAATCCCTTGTCTGCAAACCGTCCTCATATATCACGGGCGGGTTATTATTCTTCGCCCTGCTCAGGAAAATTGCCGCAACTCCCGTATACGGATTGGAAAGAGACTGCCTGGGACCGTAAACGTTGAAAAATCTCAAAGCTGTGACCGGAATACCGTAGGTTTTACCTATGAGCAGGGACATCTCTTCCTGCTCCTTCTTTGAAACTGCGTATATGGAATTTGAAACAAGGGGAGTCTCTTCGGTCGTGGGAACGGGCTTCAAAATTCCCTTGCACGAGGGACATTCTGGCTCCCATGAAATCGGGCAGAAACCCGAACCTGCAAAATCCCTCAGGGGCGGCTTGACTTTTCCGCACCCGGCACATCTGTATAGCCCCTCGCCGTAGATGCTCATAGACGAAGCAACTACGAGTTTCTTAACGCCGTGCTTTTCATTGGCGAGAATATCCAGAAGGTTTGCCGTCCCCTGGATATTGCTCTCGACATACTTTGCAATCTGGTACTGCGACTGTCCCACGCCGACGGCCGCGGCAAGATGTACTACGGCATCGCAATTTTTAACGACAGCATCCTTTAATTCTCTTTTCTTTCTCACGTCTCCCCTTATGAATGTTGACTTGAGATTATGGTATTCCGGCAGGCCTTCGGGATGAACCTGCTTTTCCAGGTTATCAAAAACAGTTACCTTGCATCCTTTTTTAATCAGCTTGTCTACAAGATGGCTGCCTATAAAACCTGAACCGCCCGTGACCAGTACTCTTTTCATTGTCTATCCTTTTTCACTTTGTTTTTAAAGAAATCTATTGTTTTTCTCAATCCTTCTTCGAGAGGTATCTCAGGCTTCCAGTTCAACAATTCTCTTGCGCGGGAAATATCGGGTTTCCGCCTTTTCGGATCGTCCTCGAGAGGAGGCATAAACTTTATTTCAGCCCTTTTCCCGAGAATCTTCTGTATGAGCTCCGCAAGCTCCATAACGGTAAATTCTCCGGGATTGCCCAGGTTCACGGGCAGATGATACTCCTTTTCAACCAGCAGAACGATGCCCTTGATTAAATCATCCATGAAACAGAAACTTCTTGTCTGCATGCCGTCCCCGTAAACAGTCAGGGGCTTGCCTGTAAGCGACTGGTATATGAAATTGGGGACAACCCTTCCGTCTTCAAGCCTCATGCGCGGACCGTACGTATTAAAAATTCTCACCAGGTGGGTATTAACTCCGTATTTCCGGTTATAGGCCATGACAATGGCTTCCCCGTATCTTTTCCCTTCATCGTAAACCGAACGGACTCCTATGGAATTGACATTTCCCCAGTATTCCTCGTTCTGAACGGGTATCAAAGGGTCGCCGTAAACTTCTGAAGTCGAGGTATAAAGAAATTTCGCCCTGCATCTCAATGCAAGACGCAGGCAGTTTTCCGTACCGATGGAATTGACCCTGAGAGTCTCAATAGGGTATTTGAAATAGTCAGGAGGCGATGCGGGGCTTGCAAGATGAAAAACGCAATCGAAATCTCCCGGAAATTTTTCAGGGTTCAAACCTGTTACATCTGCCTCTATAAATCTGAAATTGCCGTTATCAAGATTACCCGAGATATTCTCTTTGCTTCCCGTAAGCAGATTATCCACACACCAGACCCCGTAATTATTTTTCAGGTAATATTCGCAAAGATAACTTCCTATAAAGCCCGCCCCTCCCGCTATGAAAACCTTTTTTTTATTTTCCATTTTATATGTTTTTCCCTATACCCCTGTAAATAAATCCCATCATTTCAAGTTTTGCGGCGTCGAGAAAGTTCCTTCCGTCAATTATGTAAGGCATGGCGAGAAGTTCTTTTATTTTTTGAAAATCCAGGGTTTTGAATTCCTTCCATTCCGTCAGGATAACAAGTAGTGAAGCATTTTCTGCCGAATGGTACGGATCCCTGGCATAAGTAATACCGGGAAAAATTTTCCTTACGTTATCCATGGCTTCAGGGTCGTAACAACTGACAGAAGCTCCTTCCCTTAGCAGAAAATCCACAATTTCTACCGCGGGCGATTCCCTTATATCATCTGTATCCGGCTTGAAAGAAAGACCCAGCACGGCTATCTTTTTTCCCTTGAGATTCCAGAGCAATTCCTTTGCCTTCTTTATAACAAGCATTCTTTGCTCCGAATTTATATTTTGAACCTCTTTGAGAAGCATGAAAGAATACCCGATATCTTCCGAAAGCTTTATAAATGCAGATACGTCCTTTGGGAAACAGCTGCCTCCCCAACCTATACCGGCTTTCAAAAAATCCCTGCCTATTCTCCTGTCATATCCCATCCCTTCTGCAACCTTTTCCACATCAGCGCCGACCCTTTCACAAATCTGTGAAATTGCGTTTATGTAAGAAATTTTTAATGCGAGAAAAGAGTTTGACGCATGTTTTATTATTTCAGCACTCTTAACATCGGTAAAAACGAGAGGAGCTTTCACGGGGGCATATATCTCCTCAAAGATTTTTTTTGCCCTCTCGCTTTCCACTCCTACAACAATCCTGTCAGGCTTCATGAAATCCTCAATCGCATTTCCCTCCCTGAGAAATTCGGGGTTTGCGGCTACGTCAAATTCTATTCCCGTCGGAGCCATGAGGGCAAGGGTTCGCTTTACCCATTCACCTGTAAGGACGGGAACCGTGCTTTTTTCAACAATAAGCCTGTATATAGCCTTTTCACCTTCCCTTTTCATGCCCGCAAGGGCCCTGGCAATTTCAACCGTTACGCTTTCAACACAGGAAAGGTCGGCTCCTCCTCCCTCTGCGGAAGGAGTTCCCACAGCTATAAATATCACCTCGCTTTCTGCAGCCATTTCTTTTATGGAGGTTGTAAAAATGAGTCTGCCGCTGCCTGCAGTTTCTTCAATCATCTCATGAAGGCCGGGTTCGTAAAAAGGCATTGCAAGGGCTTTTATTTTCCCTATTTTCTTCTCATCATTATCCGCACAGATAACCTTATATCCGAGCTTGGCGAAGCAACCGGCAGTGACAAGCCCCACGTGTCCGGCTCCTACAATGCCTATTTTTTTCATCTTTTTTTCCTTTAAAAACTATCCCATCCTGTTAACCTTTTTTATGCCATTAATATTGGCCCATATCCACTCGGCAAGTTTTTCCACTCCTTTTTCCCTGGAGATCAAAGGTTTCCATCCAAGCTTCTTTTTCAGCATGGAATTATCGCTTACGAAAACCTTCTGGTCCCCGGGACGCCATTCAGAAAATGAATAACTTATATCTATTTTAAGTATTTCCCGGAGGAATTCTATCAATTCAAGCAGAGAAAAGGTATTTGCAGGACCTCCTCCTATATTGAAAATCTCGCCTTTTACCCTTTCAATCCTGCCTGCTGCAAGGACGTAAGCCCTTATTAAATCAGAGACATCAAGTAAATCCCTTATCTGTTTCCCGTCTCCGTATATATTCAGCTTTTTACCCAGGATGCTTTTAATGATAAAATGGGCCACCCATCCCTGGTCCTCGTTGCCGTACTGGTGCTTGCCGTAAATGCACGACTGGCGGAAAACAACCGTTTTCAGTCCGTATATCCTGTAATAGTCCCTAACATACTGGTCTGCAACGCCCTTGGAAACACCGTAGGGAGAATGAAAATCAAGGTTCTCAGTTTCAGGGATGCCTCCTTTTTTCTCCTGCAGGAAATATCTCGTTTTACCTTTTTTCAGCTTAATATGGAGCAGTTCCCCGTAAACCTTGTTGGTGGATGCAAAAATAAAAGAGGCCCCCGGAGCAGCCTTCCTGGCAGCCTCAAGTGCATAAAGGGTACCTTCCGCATTTATCCTGAAATCCTCTACGGGATCCTCCACTGACTTTGTCACCGCTACCTGCGCTGCAAGATGATAAACTTCATCACACCCTTTTACCGTCTCTCTGAGTTTTTTATAATCCCTTACATCTCCCTTCACAAATTTCATATTTTTATGCTTCTTGGAAAGCAGGTATTCAAGATTGTTTTCCACCCCGCTCCTGGAAAGATTGTCATAGATAATGACAAGGTTGTTATCATCTTCAAGAAGCCTGCTTGCCAGGTTGACTCCTATGAAACCCGCACCTCCGGTTACAACTATTTTTCGCTTATTCATTTTTCGCCCTTTTAATATGATAAAGTTCAAGAAAGTAATAGTCCCTTTTCTCCTCTCCTTTTAAAATATCCAGGAAAGAATAATTTTTCAGCAATTTCTCTTCTTTTATTTTAACAGATTTCCTCTTCAAAACGAAATTCTTAAGACTCTCATTCCATTCCCGTTCAGTGAAACCGTAGTTTAAGAGCAGCCACAGTCCCACATGTTCTTCTTTTATTTTTTCCAGCTCCCGGTCAAGATTTTTTACAGATGCGGGATTAATTTCAAGAAGAGGAATATCCCCTTTGTAATACCAGTCCCATGGGCTGTATGGAGGGTAAAACTCTTCAAATCTTCTTTCCCTCGGTTCCGTGAAAATGACCGCATCCCCGCCTTTCCCCTCCCTATTGATGGTCCGGCTTATTTCCCTGTAAGGAATCAGTTTGCTTACATCATGATACTGGGAAGCATCCCTCTTATAATAAAAATAAAGAGGTGGAAGCAGGAAAGAGGCAAGCAGAAAAGCAAATACTTTTTTTGCCCCTGCAGGCGCTTTAAAATTCAATCCGGAAACAACTATCACAAAGAAAAACGGCTGGAGGTGCATGAGGTTCTGGGGTATAGTTGCAGCAACCATAAAGAATAAGGCGGCAGAAATTGCCAGCACAATGACCGAAAATCTTTTTAATAGATTTCCGTCCCTGCTGAAAAACCCCTTAATGAAGAAAGAGGCGAAGATGATACCCCCGGGAATAACAAGAATGAAATTCAGGGGAGACAGTGTTTCTCCGAAAACGAAATAGTAAAATGCATATCCGAGGCGTAAAAATGGATTTGTTACGGAGTGTGCGGCTCCTTTTACAAAGGATATCTGTGAGAAAAGAGGTCCTGCAATATAGGGAAGATATGACAGGATAATGACAGAAACCGGTATCATGAAAAATTTCAGAGGTTTTTTTCCCTTATGTAAAAAGAGCGTCACCATCTGGGCTGCAAAAATAATAATACCGTAGTTATGAAGATAAAGCATAATTACTGTCGCCGGTATCCACATGAAGGAATTTTTCATTTTTCTGGACTCAAGGATGGCAAAAAAGAAGTATGTGGAAAGAAGGGAAAAAAAAGTAAGCATACTGTAGGACTTGACCATCTGTGACCATAAAACTGCGGCAGGAGAAATAGCGCAAAGTACGAGAGCCGGATAAAAATATCTTTTCTCCCCGAATCTTTTTAACAAAAGACAGAAGAGCAGAACCGCTCCAGCTCCAAGGATTGCAGGCAAAAAACGCAAACCGGCTTCGCTTTCAGTGAATTTGAGCAGAAAATGAAAAATAGCATAAAAAAACGGTGGGTGGGCGTCATTTACCATGACCCATTTTTTCATGTCTGTAAGACTGAGTTTTCCAAGAGATATGGCAAGAAACTCGTCGCACCAGAAAGAACGCCTTCCAAGAAACAAAAACCTCAGGAATATTCCCGTTGATAATACAGATGCCGTTAAAAGCAGATTTGTTTTTTTCTTATCCATCATTTTTCATGTTTTTTCTGAGAACCAAAAACATGCTCTTTTCAAAACGGCAAAATTTTAAGATGCCTGATACCGTGACTTTCAAGCTCCTCAATAAAGGAAATGAAAATTCTCTTAAATCCCGACATGAGGCAATGGTAAAATTTTCTCTTTCAGCAATCTCCATAAACGTCTGTTTTGCTGGATGGAAAATCTGGGCCGGTATATGGAGCAATGCCCTGCTTTTACCTGTAAATGAAAGAAGATTTGCCAACAGGAAAAGGGAAACGGAGTAATGTGGGGTTTTTATCACCAGATAACCCCCCGGTTTCAATAACTTGTACGAATATCTGATATAAGAAACGGGGTCCTTCAAATGGGCGATAACATCCATCATTGTAATAACATCAAAAGAATTTTCCTCAATGCATGTTTCCGGCAGGGGCCTGTCATAAACTGCATATCCCCTGCCCCTGCAATGGGTAATCGCAAAAGGAGAAATATCCTGTCCGTAAACATCCCAGCCTTTTTCCCTGGCCGCCTCCATAAATATGCCGGCGCCGCAGCCGACATCAAGTAGTTTTCCTTTTCTGCCTGCATACCTCTGAACCATGGAAAACAGCTTTCCGTTATAAGCCTTCCTTTCGGAATAATATTTGATGTACCATTTGTTAAAATACTCTCCGTTGTAGATAGCAGATGGATTTTCAGGCAAGGGATGGAGAAAAGCGACCCTGCATTTTTTACACATGTACGCCCTGTAAGCTTTCTCTTTCCATATCAAAAAAATTCCGCTTTTGCAAACAGGACAATTTTCCATATTTAAAACCTGTATTTAAACAGCGTCCGTATCGCAGTCAGGCCGTCTTTCCACCGTATCTTTTTACCTTCCTTTATATTCCTCGGCCTGTAACTTATAGGAACTTCATGAATCCTGAAGCCCTTTTTCAGAACCTTGGCAGTCACTTCGGGACAGAATTCAAAACCCATGCATTCAAGATTCACTGATTTTATTACATCCGCTCTGAACATTTTGTAACAGGTCGGTTCATCCGTAATCGCGGCACTGAAGAGTATATTGGTAAGAACTGAAAGGAACCTGCCTCCGAAGTAAAAGGCAAAAGAAGATTTTTTCCCCTTGCCCAGGACTCTCGAACCGTAAACTACCTGCGCATCTTTATCCTTCATAACCTGCAGCATCCTGAGCCAGTCCATGGGGTCGTATTCCAAATCCCCGTCCTGAATAACAACCACATCGCCCGTAACGTGCTGCAAACCTTCTCTTATCGCAGCGCCTTTCCCCTCGTTCCTATCCTTCAGGATAACTTTGACATCTCCCGGTTCTTTTTTCACATTCTCCACCCCGGTGAGAAGGTGAGGATGGAGTGGAATAAATTCTCTTAGTATTTCCCTTGTCCCGTCGGTACTTCCGTCGTCAACGACAATAATTTCTTTCTCCACGGGTACATCCTGCACGCGCCGGATAATTTCAACAACCGTATTCCTTTCATTGAATACTGGTATTATAACCGAAAGTTTCATCTTCCCCCCTGCAAGCCCCCGCAGCTTGCAAGTCATTGAGCGTTAAGCATTTGCAAGCTGCGGGGGCTTGCAACAACTTGGTCGTACTATTCTATCAGTAAGTTTTTAATCCTGGCTAACTCTCTTTGAAAATCAATATCATTCTCGACAAAATCTTTATAAGAATCCTCTTTAATCTCCACAATCTCATCCCACTTGCAAATTCTATCTGATACTGGAATTCGTCCACAATATTCATTATATGATGAAAATTCCCATAATTCCGGTTTTTCAACCAGATATGCAGTTACAGGATTTAAATGTATATATCTCGTCAGATGTAAAAGCTGTTCGTCTTTTTTCACCCTGACATATTTGAATCTGCTTTCCCATAGAGGACCCATTCTTTGTGTGATATTATTGAAATAATGCGTATAGCTATTTAAAACATTTTTCATGAAGATTGAAATGCCCTGTTCGCCATATTGCATCAATATTAAGTGTATATGTGTCGGCATGATACAATATCCCAATAAATCTACTAATTTCTGACCATCCGTTTCGCTCATTGGTTGATTATGCTTATTGCTTTTCTCTTTCCTCAGATAATGAGAAAAGCTAACCTTTCTTGCAACTTTGTAATATTCAAGTATTTGCTTAAATCTTAGATAATTTTCTTTTCTGCTAAAAATTGTATATTTGGCAATGCTTCTGCTAAAGACGTGGTATACTTCATCGACAACAAGTGGAACTCTTCTTTGTGGCATTTTTTAGTCTCCCTCCCCATATTTTTTTGCAAGCAGCGGGGGCTTGCAACATGTTGATGGGCTTTGACTTGCAAGCAGCGGGGGCTTGCAAAGGTTCAGGAGCCACAGGAAGCCGTAGACGGCAAATATTATATAAAAAGGTTCTATGGCAACACGGTACCTTATAGACGCAAGGAAAACCATATGGAAAACCGTAAAAAATATTATAAGAATGTGCATAAACCAGGCCTTCCTGTTTTTCAGTGATGCAAAAAATCCGAGAACAAAAAAGGGAAGCATTATACCAAAGCTCATTACGCTGGTTATCCTGTACAAAGGTTTAGTAAAATCCGAAGCATTGGGAATTACATTCCAGAACCTTTTGAATTTATTCTGTAAAAGCCAGAGAAATCTTCGGGGATTTTCCCTTATTACCTCAAACGTCATTTTATAGAATAGCTTATCTCTTTCAGTTTCTTCCACAGACATTATATTTTCCGGGAAATTGTGACACGGACCGCCGTCTGATTCAGGATTATTGCCTTCCCAGAAGACATACCCTCCCATGGTGGTACCGGGAATAAACCTATGAAAAACAAGATAATTTCTTATTATCCACGGACTTAGCATAAGGGAAAAAAAGAAAAGTATCAGGAATATTTTTTTAGCCCTGAACAACAGGGGTTCTTTTAAAAAGGCTATCAGTAATAATGCCAGAGGCAGATATGCCTGCATGGTCGGGCGGCATAAACCTGTCAAGCCCATGGCAATTCCTGCCCTAATTGACTTCCATGCAGAATTGTCAAGACTGATAAGCAGATAAACGCTCACAGTTACCAGGAATATAAAAAGCGTCTCCGTAAGGAGAAAACCATTGTAGAAGATAAAAAAGGGATAGAAGACGGAAAGAATGCCGGCCATCATGCCTGCTTTCCGCGAAAATACTTTTTTCCCTGAAAGATAGATGACAGGAACCGTAAGTGCGGATATGACTGCCTGGAAAATCCGGATTCCCGCAAGGTTCAATTTCATGTAATAGAATACGCTTGCAACAAGCGGATAGAGAGGAGGCCTGAAACCCTTTATATGCTCTCCGGCTATCAAACCCCTGCCTGAAAAAAAGTTTTCAATCATCCTGAAATATTCTTCCTCATCGGGGAAATAGAACCTCTTTTCCAGGGCAAGCACAAAAATAAGCCTCACAAGAAGGCTTGTAAAAAAGAGAATCAGAATAATTTTTCTGTCTTTCTGCTGTCTTTCCATATCTTCACCATGAATGTTAAAAACCCGTTGTGCCCGTAAATGCCGGTTCTCGGAACTGTATACCTGCCTTTATCAAGTTTCCTTTTCCCCGGTGTTACAAAAGCGCATGTGTACCCGGCATTCTGCACGGCATCAATTACTTTTTCATTGAAATCTCCGTACGGATAGCAGAAAAAATCCACTTTTTCACCGGTTCTGTCTTCTATTAATTTTTTTGAACCGCAGATTTCTTCCTTCATAATACTATCTTTCAGGGAAGGCAGGTGAAGATGGTTAATGGCATGGGAACCGAATTTCACTCCCCTGTCAATCATTTCTCCCACCTCTCCCCAGTTCAAAAACCGGTCTCTCTCCGGGTTTTTATACCTTTCAAGAGTTTTATCCGTACCTATAAGCCCGGCTGTAAGAAATATCAGCGGCCTTATGCCTGACGCCTCAAGAACCGGCAGGGCATACCACAAATTGTCGGCAAAACCGTCGTCAAAGGTTATAGAAAACCTGTATCTTCCCGGAACAGCTTTAATCTCTGAAAAATAATCTTCCGGGCTAAAAGGGCGAAACCCTTTCTTTACAAGGTAGCCAACCTGCTTTTTGAATCTGCCCGGAGGAACAGTAAGCGCATCATCCTCGTACCATGGATTTATCCTGTGATATGCCAGTATCAATTTTTATATTCTCCTTCCATGAATATCCTGTACCAGAGTTCAAAAACCAGCAGGTTCCATAAGCGCGGCGTATGTACAACCCTGCCTGAAATATGCTCCTCGGCCATTTTTTTCACCCCGTCAGCATTAAAAAACTCTCTCCCTCTGAACCTGTCGGACAGCAGGTATGATAAAAGATAATCTTTAAGTTCACCCCTGAACCAATCTCCCACGGGAATGCCGAACCCCATCTTCTTTCTCTTCAAAATTTCATCGGGGAGAAAGCCATTCAGTTTCTTTT
>DAOQVZ010000070.1:0-12267 GCA_035341815.1 bacterium | reverse complement strand
GGAGGTGCCGTATACAACCACAACGGGCAGGCTTACCTGAGGGGCAGGGGCAACGTGATGCGCTACAACTTTATCCACCATGTAGTATCTCATACTTCTCCTACCAGGCCGAGCCTTGCCGCCGGAATAACCATAGACGGGTTTAACGGAGGCATGACCATGGAAGGCAACGTATTCTACTGCGACGCACCCGGCATATTTACCCACGGACCCGATACCCGCATTGAGAACAACTTTTTCATAGATAATCCCCAGGGCATAGCCATGGGAAGAAGGCTTCTTCTTGACCATACGCAGGTTAAAAGAATATTGCCGACTGTTGAAAGACTATTGAGGGAGGTCAATTACAAGCAGCCGTTGTGGTCAAGCAGGTATCCTCAGCTGACAAGGGTGTTCGAAGACACATTGCCGCTCGGCAAGACTGAAAACAACATAATTGAGAGGAACGTGAATATGAGAGGTTCTTTTTTACGGATTCCTTTATCCGTAAACACAAGGAAGAGCGTTATAAGAAACAACTGGGACCAGGGCGACCCGTTGTTTGCAGATGCAGAAAAGATGGATTTCAGACTCAGGCCCGGTTCTCCGGCATTCGGTTTGGACGGTGTTGAACCGGTGCCTTTTGAAAATATAGGCTTATACAAAGACCCATTGCGCGCAAGCTGGCCTGTCAAAAAAGCTCCGGCGGGAAAATATTACAGGCCGGAAAAAATCCTGAATACCCTGGACCAGCAGGATACAGACCCCATGACACGCAGGTTTCCTCCCCTGAAAAGGGTAAGCGAAGCACGGGAATATGAAGTGAAAAGAATAAATGCTCCAATAATCATAGACGGCAAACTTGATAAAACAGAATGGTCAGGGCTTGATAAAAAAAAGGCCATGCTGATAGAAGAAAACCATATTACCGGTAAAACGAGGGAGGGAGCGAGAAGTTACGCATGGTTACTTTATGACGATGAAAACCTTTACATTGGAATAGAAAACTGCCCGGATGTATGGAAAGAAGGTCTGGAGAAAGCACTGCATTCCTCCCTCAACGAGATAACGATAGAGGGATTATTCGGCAAAAATACCCCGTGGTGGGAAAAAGATATGCCCATCGGACCTCTTTACACGTTCAGCGGCTACTCCGAGGGAAGGTTCGTAATACACGACCTGTACGGGATGCCGCAGGAATCGGCAGAATTACTTCAAAAAGGCGTAGAATATAAAACCGTGATGATTGACCCTGGAACCTATCACTGGACTGCAGAATGGAAAATACCCTTTTCGGCACTTTCCATGTCAGTCAAGGATATAAACTCACTGAAATTCAACCTGGGAGGACCCAAGAGAGGAGGGTGGATATGCTGGGTAGCCACGGGAAATTCTCTATGGAGGGTTGATAACGCCGGCTCCCTCAAATTCATCAAATAATACGAAGGACGGACTTTCGTCTTTATTGCAGCGGTGCGATTTATCGTACTTGCTTTTATTCTGTCATTGCGAGGAGCCTGCCACGTTTTACGGGGCGTTTTGTGCGACGCGGCAATCTCAAAGGCGAGATCCTGAAATAAATTCAGGATGACAAGATAGTGAATGAATCTCATCTGGAAGCTGTGGGAATAATACGAAGGTCGGTCCTTCGTTGCAAAGAATCTCTCTCCATTACCTCTTTCATTGTTATGCTACAATATAACAAATAAAACCTTAACCCCACAGGTTTTCACAGGAGGAAGGAATAATGGACGCCATCAGGAAAAAAACCATGCTGTTCATATTTACCGCCGTTCTGATTTCAGCTTCCATTTTGTCGGCATGGAGTTTTCCGCCCCCGATAAATTTTCCCGAAGGATGGAGACCCAACCCTGGAGCCACGGCAGGCAAAATAGAATACAGGATTATAGATGACCCCGCTTCCGCATACAAGGGTAAAAAACACGTCTACCTTAAAGGTCATTTTATGACCGATGACACGATAGATGTTGCCGCAGGAGATAGAATCAACGTGAGTTTTTACGTTAAGGACACTGCAGGAAAAACTGTTTCCGCATACTTATATGCTTACAGCAGAAACAAATACGGCGGTTTGACTTACATATCCACCATAAAAATCCTGTCCCAAAAAGCCGGTGCAAAATGGTCAGAAGTTAAAGGCAGTATAACAATACCCGAAACGTTTCAGGACAAACGCGTTAACGGCATAAAAGTAGTTATGGCAAGCGGCACGGGAGCAAATTTTGATTATCCGCACGTTGAGCATATAAGAACCACCCAATGGCTGAATTACCAGGATGCTTATTACGAAGGCACCCGGAAAGCCGTAAAGGGCGATTATAAAAACGCCCTTGATGATTTCAGGTCAGCCCTGAAACTTGCCGTCACAGAGAAGGAAAAAGAAGATGCCTTGAAAAAGGTCGCAGATACGGAGTACCGGGTAAATCTTGAAAATGCAGGAACGGCAATGGAAGAAATATTTGCCCGTGCTGACGATTATATAAAAAAAGGCAGTTACGATGAAGCGCGCAGGGAATATGAAAAACTTAAAGGACTTGAAGGAATAGACTTCTCCGGGTATATCGCCCTCTGCAATATAGCCGAGAGCTACCGCATGGAAAAGGATTATAAAAACGCCCACAGAATATTCAGAGAACTTTTACGGCTGCCTGATTTGAAAAGGTATCCATATTACCGGATATACGGTATGTTCAGGCAGGCGGAAACATATGCCGAAGATAAGGATTACAGGAACGCACGTAGTCTGTATGATGCAATAACAAAAAGAGATGAAGCCCTTGAACAGCATGTATTGACGGCAAGGATTCTTTCGGCCGATACGTATCTCAGCGAGAAGCGTTACAGCACGGCAAGAAAACTTTACGAGGCACTTCTGAAAGAAGAAGAATCTTCGGAATTTCCCCATGAGAGCCAAAGGCACGACCTCATAGGAAGGCTGGAATCCATAGAGGGTTTGAGAGACGGGCAGGAGTTTAAAAGCAGGCAGGAAAAACTGCTTGAACGGTTGAATTCTCCCGGGCAATCAATATATGTATCAATGGACGGAAAAGATACCAACCCGGGGACAAAAGAGTTCCCCTTTGCAACCATCCGGAGAGCGCAGGAAGAAATCCGGAAAATCAAATCCGGGAAAGGGCTTCCCCGCGGAGGGATTGCCATCTACCTGAGAGGCGGCAGATATTTTCTCAATGAAGGGATTATCCTGCAAGAAAAAGATTCTGGAACCGAAGAATCACCGGTAGTTTACCGCGGTTATCCAGGCGAAGAAGCGAGGATCATTGGAGGCAGGCAGATAGAGAATTTCAAACAGCTTGCCGACCCCGACATCCTGCAAAAACTGCCCGAAGAATCCCGTGGCAGGGTATGGGTATGCGACCTGAAAAAAGAGGATATAACCGACTACGGAAAACTGCAGAACAGGGGTCATTCTCACTCTCTCTCAGATACGGGGGCGATGGAACTTTTTTTCAACACAAAACCCATGAGACTGGTACGCTGGCCCAAGGAAGGATGGCTGAGGGTAAGCGACATGGTCACACCCGAAGGAGACGGAAAGGTAAGAAGCTACGTTATACAAAAGGGAAGCTTCAGGTATTCAGATGCCAGGCCGGAGAGGTGGAAGGACGAAAAAGATATATGGACAGCCGGATACTTCCTGTGGCAGTGGGACAAAATACACACAAAGGTAGTCTCTGTAGATACAGAGAACAAAATCATAAAAATGGCACCGGACATAAGACACCATAAGAGTTATCCATCATACGATATGCCGGTCAGGACAGACGCTCCCTATTACCTTTATAACATCCTTTCAGAACTTTCCGTACCCGAAGAATTCTACATAGACAGGGATAATGGCAGTCTTTATTTCTATCCGCCTGATAAAATGGCAGGCAGTGAAATAATAGTTTCCACTTTGGATGCTCCCGTGATAGAGATGAAACAGGCTTCAAACATTATTCTTTTCGGATTATCCATTGAATGCACATGGCGCAATGCTATAGAGATAAACGGCGGCAGCAGCAACCTTATAGCAGGAACAATGGTACGAAATACAGGGGTGCTGGGAATTGAAATAAACGGAGGATGGAACAACGGCGTTGTGGGATGCAATATATACGATACGGGAGAAGGCGGAATCCGAATCAAAGAAGGTGGTGATAGGGCAAAACTTATACCTTCCGGCAATTACGTTGAGAATAACCACATATACAGGTTCAACAGGTTCAGCCACGGCGGAAACAAGTTCGGCATTACGATTGCCAACGGTACGGGCAACAGGGTATCCCATAACCTTCTTTCGGATGCTTCTTATATAGCCATGACTTTTGCCGGCAACGACAATATCATAGAATACAACGAGATATACGACGTGGTAAACGAGGGACGCGACGGCGGCGCTATATATACTTACGGAGCACCCAGGTACCTTATGAGCAGAGGCAATGTCATGAGGTACAATTTCATACATAATATAAACGAACATTCATCTCCCATTAAAACCCACCAGGTAACGGGACTTTACATAGACGCCCTGAACAGCGGAATGACAATGGAAGGAAATATTTTCTACCGCAATACAGAGCGCGCCATGTATGCACACGGACCCGACAATCGAATAGAGAATAACCTTTTTGTGGAAAACAACGTGGGCATCTCAATGGCCGACAGGTCATGGCTGCTGGACGAATCAAGGCTGTCCACGCTATTGATAAGGTCTGAAGAATTCTTCAGGGAGTTCAATTATAAACAGCCCCCCTGGAGTGCAAGATATCCCCGGCTGGCAAAAGTCTTTGAAGACAGACTTCCTCTCGGAAGAACGGAAAAGAACAATATAGAAAGAAACGTGAATGCTGAAGGTCCGTTTTTTACGGCACATGCCGTTATTAAAATGGAAAAAAATGTCATGAGAAACAACTGGGACGAAGGCACTCCTCTTCTGGTCAACCCGGATAAGCTTGATTTCAGGATGAGGCCAGGTTCTCCCGTTTACGGAGCCACCGGACATATGCCGATACCTTTTAAAGACATCGGAGTTTACAGGGACCCCTTGCGCGCAAGCTGGCCCGTAAACCGTTTACCTGCCGGGAAATACTATAAAAAGGAGATGATTTCACAGCCTATTCCCGTTTCATCCGCCAATCTGTTCCAACCTCTTAAAAAGGTAAGCGAAACCTATCAATATAACGTTATAAGAAGAAATGCCCCCGTCAACATTGACGGGAAACTGCAAAAAAGTGAATGGTCGGGCATGGATAAAACCCGCGCACTTTTTGTCGGGGAACACCACATTACGGGTGAAAGAAGAGACGGAGCGGAGAGTTACGCATGGCTTTCCTACGACGATAATTACCTTTACATAGGCATAGAGAATTCCCCGGACCCGGTTAAACCGGGCGTACCTGCGGCTTTATCCGCTCCATCGCCTCTCAACGAGATAGCGATAGAAGGAGTGCTGAACCAGAATACCGTGAGCTGGTGGAATGACGGTCTTCCCACGGGACCCATATATATCTTCACCGGGTATTCAGACGGCAGGCTTGTCATAAACAAAAAATTCAATATCCCGGATGCGGCGGTGAAGCAGCTGGAAGCCGAGATAGAATACAAGTCTGAAATCATTGACCCGAAAGAGTATCACTGGACGGCAGAATGGAAAATCCCTCTTGCCGCCCTTGAACTTGAAGTTAATAATATCAACTTACTCAGATTCAACATAGGCACACCCAAGAGAGGAGGCTGGTACGCGTGGGTGGCCACCGGAAGTTCCATATGGAGGATTGACAACGCCGGCTTTTTGAAATTCATTAAATAATATGCAGGTCGGACCTTCGTACAAAGGAGGAAATTATGCTTAGAAAAATCATATCGGGATTGGCGTTATATGCAGTGTGTTTATTAAGTTTTGCGGCAATGGCACCAGGGACAGAGATGAAACCCTTTCTCTATACCCAGGATTTTGAGCAATCAGACCCCGTACAATTTTCGGGTAGCGGCGGAAAGAAATATACCGCCAATTTCACCGGAATAACCGAAGAAAAAACCTTCTCCGGTAAAAAGTCCTACAAGCTCGATATTATCCTCGATGAAGGCGGTTATGCCTACTGGCATATTCCCGTAGCTGTTCCGGCAGAAGGAAAACTTAAATTCTCCGGACGCATCCTCCTGGGAGAAGAGACTACAGGAAGGGCCGCCATGGGAGCAAACGTCAACTTTCACCCTACCGGTCATTCTGCCACGGGTCCTTTTGGAAAACACGAAACAGCCGGGAAGGAATGGAAACTCGTAGAAGCGGATATAGTTAATTTCGCCAGGATTGCCGCCGATAATGTCACGAAACAACTTGTCTGGGAAGCAAAGGGAGAAAATGTCGGCAGCTATTTGGCTCGAATCGGCTTTCTTCTCACGGGAAAGGCAGGAACGAGAGTCGTAGTATATTTCGATGATATCAGAATAGATGGAGAGGTTCCTCACGAGCAGGCTTTCAAAGAAACGATTGAGAAAAGGTGGGCACCGGTTAAGGAAAGAAGCGGGGAGAAAACATCCTCATGGGAAAAAATACTGGCAGAGAGAGAAAAAGATATCGCTTCTCTCACTAATCTTTCCCCTGAATCAGAAGCGGCTAAAAAGAAGGCGGAAGAAAAGATTGCCTCGGCCATGACAAAATTAACCAGGATAAAAAGAAGAGGATTCATTCTTAATTCTGAGAAGAAGGAGATGGATATTCTTCTTGAAGAACTTTCAAAGCAATAAGCACTTTTTGAAACTTTTATATGCACTCAGTAATACAGTTTAATGATTTTTTGCATTCCTGTAACGACTATGTTAAGGGGATAAAATGAAAAAGGAAAAGATTCTTGTCGGATGGGCGGAAAGAAATATTACTCCCGACAGGCCGGTATTCCTTGTCGGGCAGTTTCATCCGAGAATTTCTGAATATGTAGACGGACCGGTCACTGCAACGGCTTTTGCGATAGGCACGGAAACCGATTATGCGGTAATGGTATCCTGCGACCTTGCTGTATTAAATACAGATATACGCGAGCGCTGCAGGGAAGCCATAAGGGAAAAATTGCCCGGAATAGACGCCGCCAGGGTTATTTTGAATGCCACCCATACACATTCGGCGCCCGGCACTGAAAAAAGGCGCTATCCGCCCGAGCCGCAAGGTGTAATGACGACTTCCGAATATGCGGACTTTTTTATCGGAAAAATCGTGGAGGCTGTCTCAGAAGCCTGGAACAAACGCATGGAAAGCGGCGTAAGCTGGGTTTACGGGCATGCGGTAGTAGGCCATAACAGGAGAGCATCCTATTTTGACGATATAAGCAAAAGGGATGGATACAAAAAGCATGCAGGGCTGGTGTCACACGGAACAAGCCGCATGTACGGTCAAACCAACGACCCGAATTTCAGCCATATAGAGGGATATGAAGACCACGGCATCGACATGCTTTTCACATGGGACGGCAATAATAATCCTACGGGGGTAATCATCAACCTTGCGTGCACTTCACAGGAAGTTGAAAATTCTCCTTACCTGTCTGCAGATTTCTGGCATGAAATAAGAATCGATGTACGCAGCCGCTGCGGCAGGGATTTATTTGTATTGCCTCAGTGCAGTGCGGCAGGAGACCAGTCCCCCCATTGCCTTATTTACAAGAAAAAGGAGGAGAGGATGCTCCGGCTTCGCGGACTTACCATGCGCCAGGAGATAGGAAGAAGAGTTTCCAATACAGTGGAAGACGTAATGGCCTGTGCAAGAAAAGAGATAATTACGGAAGCGCCCTTCACGCATATCGTGAAAAATATCAGGATAAAGAAACGGCTTGTTACAGATGAAGAACTTGCAGTGATAAAGGAAGAACTTGCAGAGCTTGAAAAAAGAGAGCCCTCCGGCTCACAGGAAGAAGCTATTAAAAGGTCAGGGATTGCACGGTGCCAAAGAGCCATAAGGCGATACGATAAACAGAAAGAGCATTCCTTCCTTGAAGAGGAGTTGCATGTCATCAGGCTGGGAGAAGCGGCATTTGCAACCAACCGGTTTGAGCTCTACCTCGATTACGGTATAAGGATAAAAGCCCGAAGCCCCTTCATGCAAACGTTTGTCGTTCAGCTGGCGGCAGGCGGAGAATACACCGCCACGTACCTGCCGACTCAAAGGGCGATTGCAGGGAAGAGTTACGGGGCCAATATCTTTGACAACGAGGCAGGTCCGGAAGGAGGCCAGCAGCTTGTCGAGGAAACCCTTAAAACCCTTCACGAATTATGGAATGAATAACTTTTTAAGAAACAGTAAAACTAAACCGGCAGGTCAAGGATAACATTCTGTTTTGCAAGCTTTTTCTGCAGGCTCTTTCTATCGAGAGCGTAAAAGCTTTCAGCCTTTTCACTGCAAAGCATGGAGGCAGCGGTGCCGGCGGCCTCGCCTGTGACTGCGCATGCCGGTATCGCCCTTGTAACATCCCAGGCTGTATCCGCAGATATGCACCTTCCCGCAGTTACCAGGTTCTTATTCTTCACTCCTGCAAGCGCCCTGAAAGGGATGTAATATACAGGCCCCGCCTTGCGCCAGTCGCCGGTCATCCCGACAGTATCAGGAAAACGCGTCCGTTCATCATCCTCGTTAAGTTCTATCTCGCCTTTAAGCCTGCGGGTCATCCTGAAGCAGGGTATGGAAGGCAGGAGAAGCGGATAGATACCGGGGGTTTCCTTCTTCATGGATTCGAGTTTTTCCCTTACCAGCCCGTGGGAATACAAAAGGTGTGAATTGACGCCTTCAGCCGTGCATCCGGAAAACTGAGGTTTGCCTTCGCAAACCTTTCCCAGCGGGTCGTATCCGTCTGCAAGCGGCATCAATTTGATCTCTCCGGAATCCATGTAAAAAAACCATCCGGCGCCGAAATTTGTGTCGAGAGAAACAGTTTCTTCGCCTGCAAAAACGCATATATCGGCATCTCCCGTGGCGTCCACCACAACTGCGCACCTGATAAGAGAAAACCCGTCCTTATTGTGTATCGCAACCGCCGTAATCCTGCTTCCTTTTTTTTCAATATCGACAGCCTTCGTATCGTAGAATATGTCAACTCCTGTTTCTACAAGAAGATTCTCAAGGGCCAGCATGAATGAAGCAGGATTGAACCTGGCCCGGTACCTGTTCTTTAACCTCAGAGATTTATCCCCGTTTTCCCTCCAGCATTCTGGTATCCGGTCCGGTTGGCCGGCAACTGAAAGTTTCAGAAACTCTTCGCCAAGTCCGCCGGCAACCTGCCTGCCCATACCATCGCACAGGGGAAGGTAGACAACAACATTTCCAAGGGTGGCAAGCCCGCCCGGGAAGCACTGTTTTTCAATCATGCAGACTCTTGAATTGTTTCTTGCCGCAGCCACAGCCGCCGCAACTCCGGCAATACCTCCTCCCGCAACAACCACTTCGTATTCCTTCTTCATCAGTATTTCCTTTTTTTCAGTTAACCTTAAATACAATGTATCCGTATTTTCCCTCAACTGAAACCTCTATTCCCTTGTCCGGAACTTCTTCAGAGGTATGCAGAGTGACCGAAGGGGTTTTATCAATAACCTCTATTTTCCTTCCCGTAAATTCATCGGGCAATTTTACCAGGTCTTTCTTCACCGTCTTATGGTAATCAAGGTAAAATACATCATCGTCCTCCTGCCTGTTCCAGTAGAAGCAGGTTGCACTGCCTGCAAGTTTCGGATTGAAATACTGCCTGTACCCCACGAAATAAAATTCTTTCCCCTTTTCAACATTGCCCATCCTGGAATCTGCCGCGGCAGGATATGTCTTGGCTGTACTGTATATCTGCAGGAACCTGTCGGTATTCTTTATTCTTTCCGAAGGCACGCTCATGCCGTGGATGGGTGAATAGCCGAGAGCAAAACCCACTTCCCTTGATATATTGCCTCCTTCCCCTGTTCCCATGAACTGGATAAACCTGTCAGGAGGATTCTGCGGATCGGAGATATTCCCGTCTTTGATAGTGAAATTGAGAGGCACTTTAAGACGTGAAGGGATATTCTGCATATTCTGAAAATCAAACCTGTCATCTCCTGCGGTAAAAGGAAGAGTCCTGGGTACATAGTAATGGCGGAAATGGTACTGCCCCATGTATAGTGGAGCGTTCATAACCCCGAGAAAAAGCCGGAACTGGAAATCCTGCAAAGCTCTGGACCTGTAGTAAACAACGTTTGCCCCGTTGGGGAAAAACCTGTAAGTGATACTATCGCTTACCACGGCATCCAGGTGGTCTGCAACGAAATTCCTTTCCTGGCCGGGATTGGCCGCAATGTCAGCAAGAAGAGAGCCAGGATTTACAATATCGTACTGTTCCACTATGTCAAACCTGCTGCATGAAACAACCTTGTTTTCTTCAATTGGAGTTGTGCCGTTTACGAGATACTCCTGCTTCTTTATGCGGAGAGCAGGTCTTACCTGGAACACTTTCCATTCAATCGCTTCAACGGTTGCCCCGTCAGAAACCCTTTTAAAGATTTTCCCTGCAATCCTTCTTTCAAACTTCCAGAACCCGCCTTTGCCCGAATTGGCTCCAAGAAAAACTATGCTTTTACCGTCAAGCACCTTTATCAGAAAATAGTTCCTGCCTTCCTCATCCAGCCACTGGCTGCCCGTGTCTTTTGAACTGAGTCCGTGGCCTTTTGTAACAATCTCGCGTCCATCAGAACACCCGTGATTTCCTCCTATGTAAGTGTCGCTTATACGCCAGGCTACCGTGTCATCTCCGTTGGCATGTATCAGTCTGCCGGAATTGAGTTCTCCCGAAGACATGGGAGTTTCCTTTTTCACAAGGTAAGTGTTCCTGAAGTTGACCTGGTTATTCCTGCCGAAACCCACACGAACCACGAGGTCTTCATCAGCAGAAAAAGGGCTTCTTATATAGACAAAGCCTTCAGTCTTCAGCACTTTTAACTCGCAAGTCTTAAAACCATTTCCATGAGAATCAACGGTAAGGGCAAGAAAAAGCATAAAACCTGCCAGGACCATCCTTCTGATTGAAGAGGCAGGTATTTTGGCATCCACTACTTCAAGTTTATTTTTCCGCTCCATGCAGTAAACAACTCCTTCAAAAATTCCTGACATGTCGTCCGCCTTTCTTATTGGAAAATTATTTAACATACTAAGGTTAGCAGAAATAAGAATGGAAATCAAACAATAGCATATTTTCATGTAGGGGTGAATTGCATTTGACAAAAAAAAGGAAAACAGTATAATACACATCAACATCATAAGATTTCGGTATTCTCCAAAACTATAAAAAAATTCTTAAGGAGGTGAAAAAGATGCCAAATAAGAAATTTAGCCGCCGAAGTTTTAACGAAGGCGAAGGATTTACGCTGATAGAACTGCTGGTAGTAATAGCAATCATAGCAATACTTGCAGCCATGCTGCTTCCTGCGCTTTCAAGGGCAAGGGAACAGGCCAGAAGGTCTGTCTGCATATCAAACCTCAAACAGCTCGGGCTTGCCCTGAAAATGTATTCCCAGGATTATAACGAGTTTTTCCCGATAGCCCCGAATGACACAACCGGCTCGGTTGCAATAAATGACCAGAGCACAGTAAATAATCTCGGACTATTGTATGACTCATATATCTCTGCACTTGATGCATTCCTATGCCCTTCGGACATGGTTAAAAACTCTGCGAACCTTTCCAGTCCCGGTGTTTCTGACAAAGGCAGAAACCTCGTGGGCAGTTTATCCTATGCATACGCGAGAAACCTGACCGAACAGTCGGGAAATGAAACGGTAATAATGGTAGACAGGGCAGGGGCTGATATGCAAAGATGGTCAAAAACATGGCTTCTTACGGGCGATTACACGAGGGGAAGGGTAAACCACAAGAGTGATGGTGTGAATGCACTCTATGTCGGAGGAAACGTTGCATGGATGCCGGCTTCAAAGGCAAACCCCGGGGATATGTTTCCCAACCGTCTCAATTATGCAACCGTTGTGGACGACGAGCCCGATTACAGTAGCATTTCACACGAAGGCTCGGTTTGGAACCCCTGATATTTGAGATTTAATTAAAGAGGAAAATTTTCTCTCGCCGGGGTTCTTTTTTTTGGCGCAGCAAAAGTATCAATACCTTGAGGTAAATGGAATTACATGCATTTCATATGAACAATTTATTCAACCGAAAAAATGAGCAAACTCAGACTGGAATCATATACCATGCCGGCGCCCAGTCTCGGCCCTGAAAATCCCCTGCCTCCTCTAGATACATGCCTG
>DAOQVZ010000069.1:0-12289 GCA_035341815.1 bacterium | reverse complement strand
CAGGCCATGACCGGCATTGTTAACAAAAAAAGCGTGGAAGTGGATAAATTTGAAGGCGATTACGTTTCAACGGATTACCCGTTCAAGATAGGTTTTTCAGAACACGGGGTAGGGTCTGTAAAACTTGATGTGGACGAAGTGGTCATATATAACAGGGCTCTGAGCGAGAAAGAGATAGAATCCCTTGGCCGGGGTCCTTCCGGGGTATCCCAGCAGGACGTTTTTTCAAGGGCGGACGCTTTTATCAAAGCAGGTGATTACAGGAGTGCACGTAAAGAGTATGACAAGCTGAAGGGGCTTCCGAGCTTCGGGAAAGAGCTTGCCTTGTTCAATATTGCCGAGAGTTACAGGCTGGATAAAGATTACTCCGGTGCTCATAAGACATATAAAGAAATTTATGCAATCCCGAATCTTACCGTTTATTACCGCATATACGGCCTTTTACATGAAGCCGATTTATATATTGAACAGAAGGATTATGAAAAGGCAAGAGAGATTTACGGACAGGTAACAAAAATAAAAGGGGCTCTTGACCACCATCTGTTTACAGCCGGACTGAAAACAGGTGATACATACAGAGAGGAAAAAAAATATTCACGGGCAAGAAGCGTATACGAAAGGTTATTGAAGGAGCAGGAGTATTCCGAACTTCCGCACGAAGGTTACAGGCTTGACCTGCGCAACAGGCTGGAGGAAATAGAAGGACTGGCAGACGGAGCAGTTGTAAAGAGCAGGCTTGACAAACTTGTTGAACGGGTCAACAGCCCGAAACTGGCAATATACGTATCACCGAAGGGGAGCGATAATAACACGGGTGCCAGAGAAAAACCTTTTGCAACGATAAAGAGGGCGCAGGAAGAGGTAAGAAATATAAAGTCGGGCAAAGGCATGCCTGCGGGAGGAATAACGGTATATCTCAGGGAAGGCAGGTATTTTCTGACGGAAGGAATTGTTCTCGGCAGGAAAGATTCAGGCAGTGAATATGCGCCAGTGGTATACAGGAGTTATCCCGGCGAGGAAGCAAGGCTCATAGGCGGGAAAGAGGTAACCGGATTCAAACCTCTGGCTGACCCGGATATAATAAAAAAACTGCACGGGGAAGCAAAGGGGAAAATATGGGTTGCCGATTTGAAAGCCCAGGGAATAACCGATTATGGAGAGCTGGCAAACAGGGGAGGATACGGCAAGGATACCCCGGGTGCGTTGGAACTCTTTTTCAACGGGAAGGCGATGCGCCTTGCCCGCTGGCCCAACGAGGGTCATGCGAGGGTTGCAGGGTTATCCAAACCTGACGGTGAAGCAAGGGGAAGAGGACCTTTCCAGTATGCCCAATTTGTCTATTCCGGAGACAGGCCTGAAAGGTGGCTGGAAGAAAAAGACGCATGGCTTCACGGGTTCTGGTACTACGTCTATTCAAAGGACCACGTCAAACTAAAATCCATAGATACCAGGGAGAAGATAATATCTTTGCATAACGATACGAGGTGGGGTGAGACATACGGGCTTTACAAGATACCGGTCGGCAAAAATGCTCCATATTATGTCTATAATCTTCTGAGCGAGATTGATGCGCCGGGAGAATGGTACCTGGACAGGGAAACGGGCAAGCTTTATTTCTACCCTCCGGATAAGATTGAAGGTGGTGAGGTCATAGTATCCCTTCTGAATGCTCCGCTGGTATCAATGGATGGTGTGTCTTATACAGCATTTTCCGGGATTACTTTTGAGGCCACCCGCAGCCACGGCGTGGATATAAAAAATGGAAGGAACAACCTTGTTGCGGCAAGCGTGATAAGGAATACCGGGCAGTGGGCGGTTAACATAAAAGGCGGTTTTGAGCATGCCGTGGCAGGATGCGACATATATGATACGGGAGAAGGCGGGGTCTCTCTTGATTTTGAGAATAACAGGAGCGCAATGGTTCCTTACAGGAAAGAACTTATTCCTGCAAGGCATCTTGTGGAAAACAACCATATATACCGTTTTAACAGGTTTGACGGCGGCTACCGCCAGGGGGTAAGAATAGACGGAGTGGGACAGATAGTTTCCCATAACGTCATACACGATGCTCCCATGCAGGGGATATATTTCAACGCTAACGACCATGTCATAGAGTACAACGAATTACATGATGTGGTCCACGAAGGCAGGGAGCTCGGAGCCATTTATATTTACGGGGAACCGTGGTACCTGATGAGCCGCGGCACGGTTATTAGGAATAACTTTTTCCACCATTTAAGCTACCATTCTTCTCCTAATATGTCGCAAGGGCTTAATGCCATACATATAGACGCAATCAACGGCGGACTTGTCATAGAAAAGAATTTCTTTTACAGGTTTCCCAACGGCATATCAAACCCCCAGCCGGAGAACCGGCTGGAAAACAATGTTTTCGTGGATGCCGAAATCAGGAGTATCGGGCAGGGCGACAGATCCGGTTTGTTCAATAATTCCGACGGAACACCTATTGCGGACAGGATATCAACCCTTGCATCGAGGCACCTCACAGTCGTAAGGTATAAACAGCCGCCCTGGAGTTACAGGTATCCCCAGCTGGTAAACCTGATGTACAGGGAAAAGCCCGTGGGATGGGCTCAGAATAACTTTATAGAGAGAAATGTTAATACGGGCGGGCCTTTTCTTTCTGTAGCAGGCGGTATCAGGGCAGACAATATAATAAGGAATAACTGGGATGGAGACGACCCCCTTTTCATTGACAGGGAAACTGCGGATTTCAATATAAGGCATGGCTCTCCCGTATACGGGCTTACCGGGTGCGAACCTTTAACCATGGAACATATAGGCGTATACAAGAGCGAACTTCGCGCCAGCTGGCCCATAAAAAGAAGCAAAAAAGATATAGGCAAATACTACAAGCCTGACTGGAAACCCATAGAAGAACTTTCAAAGACCATACTGGCGCCTGTTAAAAGGGTAAGCGCTCCCTTGTATTACACCATCCCGTTGAGAAAGAAACCAGTTAATATAGACGGCAGGCTGGAAAAGAATGAATGGGAAGGTTTGGATATGAAAAAAGCCATGGTGATAGACCAGTTTTATACCGGAGATAAGAGAGAAGGGGCGAAAAGTTACGCCTGGCTGCTTTATGACAAGGACAACCTTTATGTTGCAATGAAACACGAACCCGACCCGTTCAAGGAAGGAATGCTTCCGCGTGTTAAAAAGCATATGCCGGCTTTTGAGATTGCGGCGGAAAGCCAGCACGGGCCTCACAGCAGGCAGTGGTGGTCGGATGACATGGTAACCGGGCCTATATATTCCATGACCTTCAATTACAATGGAGAGTACACGGTCAATAATCTTTTTGGCATGCCCCATGAGAGCGTCAAGAAACTTGAAGCTGCCGTTGAATATAAAAGGGCTGTTCTTGATGATGACAGTAAAACATGGACCTCCGAGGTCAGGATACCTTTGTCCTTAATAGGAATAAATCCTTCGGAGGTGGAACAGCTTGCCTTCAACATAGGAACGTACAAGAAGGCGGACTGGTTTGCCTGGGTGGCTACGGGAGTTTCAATCTGGCGTATTGAGAATGCCGGCTTCATAAAATTCGCCAGATAGAACATTTAATAGTTGATAGTCTAAGAAATTTCGAAAGAGTAAAAGATAGAGGAAGGCAAGCAGTTTCCGTGCTCGAAACAGGCTGCGTCTTTGGCTTCAGCACAGGCAAGAACTACGGTGAAATCTGACCCCGGAGAATTTATCCGGCCGAAGCCTTGGCGAAGGCGGACTCGCCTGCCATACGGCAGGCTCAGACAGCTCCGGGCAAGGTTATAGTCAGAACGCTTGCGCTTTTCACCTTGTCTTGCATCTGTGCTTGCGCACTCGCACGTCAACCATTTCCCTTCCTTTTCCACAGCTTATCATGTCCTTGTGTCGAAATTTTTACACAAACGCATGCAAAAGAATTGTCACCCTGCAATGCTTTTTGTTTGCCATGGAAGGGTTCAGCCTCCCGTTTTTTCAACCGCATTTTATTCTTATTATCTCGTATGTTTTTATCCCGGGCACCGTAAAAGAAACCCTTCCTTCCTTTTCTTTAAATCCTATCTTTTTTTTCGTAACTGCGTTCTCTACGCTGTTTACTTTTCTTCCCGTTTTCAGCGAACACTTGACCGGGATGGATATTGCAGAGGAATCAAGGAATACGGAATTCGTTTCCTTCTGTATGTTTATCAGGTGAAGCAGGGTTTCCCTGCCTTTGGAAGTTGCGGTTACGCTTACAGAAACAGGTGCATCTATTTTTATTTTCTGAGGAACCCCCATGTATCCAAGAATGGATTTTACAAGGTGCCTGTACCAGGGGTTGGGCTGGAAAGAGTTTGCCTGAAGAATGGGGAAAGGCATAAACACAGAAATGCCCTTGCCGAATTTATTCAATATTATTGCCGGGTTTCCGGTTTTTTTGCCGGCAGGAGCGTGGTCATGGTATATGTGATAGCCCTTCTTCCAGTCAGATTCTATAACAGGTTCTGTAAATTCTGCAAGGACTGCGCCATTCTCTCTGACACGGCAATAAATGGCCTTGTTATAGGGATTTTGCTGGAATCCTGCGTCTTTCACAAGCATGGGCAGGTCGGGTATTCCTTTCTTCAAAGAGGGATGTAGACTGTCAATGTAAATGACAGAATAATCCGAAAAAGAATGGAAATCGGCGCCGAATACGTCGGCAAGACCGAAGTTTGCTTTCAACCCTGCTTTTGCGTTATAGAGGGAAGATGTATAAGTTGCAAGTATTCGGCCTCCGTTTTCAACATATCTGCGTACGGTTTTCTCTGTTTTCCTGTCAATATAAACCATGTCAGGGATAATAACCGCCTCATATTCGAAAATTCTTTCAGGGTCAATACCGGTATTCAGGATGTCTACGGGAATGGAATTTTCCTTTAACAGCTGAAGGGCCGACTGAATGTTCTTCATGTCGGGGCGGCCGCTTGAAAAATGGAGAGGTATTCTTTTTTCAAGCATCAGCGAGAACTGTTCCAACCGGCAGCTTTTATCTGACATCAATATGGCTGTAACCGGAATTGTCTTGTATCCGGCGCAGAAAGGTTCTCTTTCTTTTACCCATTTCATCACTTCTCCCAGAGTGTCATACACCCCGGGAAAAACCCTGCCCGCGTAGTCTCCGCACGGCGGCGCGACATGATTTATTCCAATGGCACCGCCATGTGAAACGGCAATTGCGCTCATTCCCTTGAGAGTCTCTGAAGTTGTCAGCGACCAGTGTCCCCAAGACCCGATGCTTTCCGGCATCCACAAGTCAAAAGGTTTTCCGAGCGACTGAAAAAGTTTTGCCGTAACAGCACATTCAAGATAAGCCGGGGGATGGGCTTCCCCCCCGAGGAAATCCGCGCAACTGTCCAGCTTCCTGTCCGCTCCGCCTCCGTTCCATGTGAAAACAAGGTTTTTCCTGATTTTCTTTGCCCTGTTTACCGCCGTCATAATGAAGTTCCTGCGGCAGTCTTTTTTGAATTCGAAAAAGTCCAGCATGTTTTCCACTCTGCCGAGGTTTTGGAGGGTGAGTTCGTAACCATATTTTTTTGAAAACTTTTCCCTGCACCACTTGCAGAAACAGCTTCTTGAATTAAAATACTGTATATCGAACATGAATCCATCTATTTCGAAAAGGCCCGCAATTTCTTCGATATGGCGGAAAACCATATCCCTGTATGGGGAATTCATGCAGAACATATGATAATGTTCCATTTTCACTTTCTGCCCTTCATAATTGACCTGAAGCCAGTCGCCGTGTTCTTCCCCCAGTGCATCGTCGAGAAGCATGCTATAATAGGCGATGAATTCGAGCCCGTTTTCTTTTGCGAGCCTGCATACTTTTCCGAATATGTCTCCGTCTGCCTTGATAGACTTGTTGGAAAGAGCTGCCCTGGATGGATAGAGACAATTCCCGAAAGCGCTCTTGCACATGAAGGTCATGGATTCCGCTCCGGTTTCAACTGCTTTTTTGACAAAATATTCGGCGTCAAGCTTTATTTCGGGCAGAAAATCCGGCATATGCCAGTCGCAGAAAAGCCTTCTGTTCTTCCTTCCGCTTTTTCCCATTTTTAGCTCCCATAGTGTCGTGTCTCATAAAGCTCTTAACAATTGATTTTTCTCTTGACACGACACTTTTAGGAGGGGGCAAGCTTCTTGCCCTTCGGGCTTCGGTCAACGGTCTCACCGGCTCGCCCTCTGTGCTATACGGTGCTCCTTATTCGTCGCACCAGCACCCGTCCTAATTTTCTCCCCCGGACGTGAGGGAGCCTCTCCCTCACACTCCCTCAGTGTGCTGTGGCATGCCTTCAAATGTAAAGAACTGTTGGATACAGCACACTGGCGTTTGACTTGAGCCCTTCAATTATTATATAGTATTAGCAATCTTTATGTTTTGCAAATAAAAAAAGGAGGATTTCCTGCATGGGAACCGCGATGACATCGAGGGAAAGAGTCAAACGGGCAGTTCTTTTCGGGAGACCCGACAGGATTCCTTTTGACCTGCCGCCCAAATGGGGAAGTGATTTTCTCAGCGTGGGCGCTTCTCCGGACCCTTTATGGAGTCCCTCAGTTTCCGACGATATGGAGCGGGAGGACGAGTGGGGGTGCATCTGGAGGAAAATTGCCGGCGACAGGACGATGGGACAGGTCAGGTTTCATCCCCTTGCCGATTATAGCCGTCTTGAAAACTACCGTTTCCCCGATTATACAAAAAAAGCGAGGTATGAAAAAGCTGTTGAGCTTGTTGCGAACAACAGGGAAGAAAAATTCGTGCTCGCTCACGTGCCTTTCAGCCTGATACACCGCCTTGAATATCTCAGGGGACACCAAGAAGCATGGACCGACTGGCATGACCATCCCGAAGAATTCGGCAGGCTGCTGGATATGATGTGCGATATTGCCGTAACTGCGATAGAAAGGTTCGCGGAGCTCGGTGCAGACGGAATTTTTTCATGCGACGACTGGGGCGTGCAGGACAGGCTTATTATTAAACCCGAGGTATGGCACAGAGTTTGGAAGCCGAGGTACAGGAAGGTATATGATTTCGCAAAAAGCAGGGGCATGCTCACTTTTCTCCACAGCTGCGGCCACATAACTGAAATTCTCGGAGGGCTGGCGGAAGCAGGGCTAAACGTCATACAGATGGACCAGCAGGAAAACATGGGACTTGAAAAACTGGCGGGTTCTTTTGGCGGGAAGCTCTGTTTCTGGTGCCCGGTGGATATACAGAATACAATGATAAAAGGTTCTGTCAGGGACGTAAGAAACTATGCGGTAAGGCTGATGGAGTCTTTCGGCAGGTTCGACGGAGGTTTTATTGCAAAGTGGTATCCGGCGCCGGAAGCGGCAGGCCATTCCTGGGACAAAATAAATGCGATGTCCGATACCTTTGCGTATTACGGCTCAGATTTCTACTCCAAGAAATGACTCTTTATCAAACCTGCCGGTTGCCACGGAATCTCAAGTTATTTATGGCATGCTCGCTTTTATAGTATAATGATTGGACGTTCATGAAAGCTTTATAATTACAAATGTGCGGGAGGTAAAATGAAAGCTGGATTTTTTGAAACCGACATAACGCCTGCTATCGGCATGGAACAACCGGGCGGCTACGGGAAGATGTATGTGAAGAGTTTCCGCGACAGCCTCAAGGTTCGGGCGTCGGTTTTTTCAGACGGCAATGAGACCGTTGCGCTTGTAGGTATCGACAGCTGTGTCATACAATCTGCCGAGCCTGTGAAGATTATAAGGAAAGAAGTTGAAAAACGCATCGGAATAAATGGGGCCGCCATAATGATGGGGGCCTCCCATACACATGCCGGAGGCCCCTTCTTCGGGTTTCGGCAGGATGAGTATGCCGATGCTCCCGTACTTATCAGGGAGCTTGTCTCAAAGTATTCCACGGAGACTGACCCGCTTTACTATGATTATGTCATCGGGCAGTCTGTAACCGCCATTTGCGAGGCATACAGGCGGATGGAGGATGTTCTGGTTTCCTGCGGTTCCGGATACGAGGACAAGGTTGCATTTAACCGCCGGCTCAAGATGAAACAGGGGCGCGCCTATACCCATCCGGGCAAGGGCAATCCCGACATAGTCGGATTTGCCGGGCCGGTCGACCCGGAAGTCGGGGTGCTTGCGGCCTGGGATATGGAAGGCAGTCTTCTCGGATGCGTTGTAAATTATGCCTGCCACGGTACCACAAACTACGGTGCGGTGAGTGCAGACTGGATATACCACCTTGAGAAAAGAATCCAGGGGGCGATGAACAAAGATGCAGTTGTTGTTTTTCTTAACGGTGCCAGCGGGGATATTACACAGGTAAACAACCTTTCGCTTTCGGAAAGGGAGGTGGGAGAAAAATATTCTGATTTTGTAGGCAGCCGCGTGGCGGCCGAAGCAATAAAGGTCATGGTTACCGCGGAGAAGGGCGAGCTTACGCCGGTTGCCTTCAGGCAGAAAGTACTGCGGCTTAAAAGAAGGAAGCCTTCAAAAGAGAGGATTGAACAAAGTAAAAGGATAGTCGAAGAGGGCATGGGAAACAAGGAAAAATCCGTTTACGACACGAGATGGACTTTTGCCAAGGAACTGCTTCTTGCGGATTACATTGTGAAGAAAAATCCCGATGCGGATGTCGAGGTTCAGGCGGTACAGGTAGGGCCGGCAGTATTTCTGGCTAATCCCGCTGAGTTCTTCTGCCACCTGGGGTTGAAGATAAAGAAATCTTCGCCTTTCCCGTTGACTTGCGTGGTGGAACTTGCAAACGGGTCTGTGGGGTATGTGCCGGGAAGGGCAGCTTTCAGGGAGAGCGGCGGAGGATACGAGACGGTCCTTACAAGCTATTCAAACCTGGAAACCGGCGCAGGGGAGAAGATAGTGAAGGCAAGCATAGATCTGGCAGGGAGCATGAAGCCCGGAACTCTTCCAAGTCGGCCCCTTGCGCAAGAAGGTACTCCGTGGAATTACGGGGTGTTGGGACCCGACCTTGAATAGCAGGCATAAAAAAAGGAAAGAATAAAATGGAAGCCGGATTTTACGAGACCGACATTACTCCTCTTCTCGGCATGGAAATGCCGGGAGGTTTTGAAAAGGATTATATAAAGCAGGTTAATGACAGGCTGAAAGTGCGGGCATCCGTTATCTCAGACGGGGAAAACAGGGTTGCTTTTGCAGGCGTCGATGTTGTTTCTCTCTGTTTCTATGACAGGATAAAGAAAATAAGGTCGGAAATCAAGGCAAGGTGTGGGATACCCGCTTCAAACATACTTATAGCTGCTTCCCATTCACACTCCGCAGGACCTCTGGCGAGGTATTATCCCGAAGACCTTGTTGACGCCCCACAGACTGTCAGGGAGCTTCTGCTTGATTATGCGCCTGCGCCCGACCCCCTTTATTACAGGTGGGTTGCCGGGCAGATTGTTACTGCTGTTTGCGAGGCTGACAGGAGAAGGGAAAAGGCTGTCATGTGCGCAGGGAAGGGAGATGAGGGCAGATTCGTTTTTAACAGGCGTTTCAAGATGAAAAACGGAAGGGTATATACCCACCCGGGAAAAGGCAATCCAGACATTATAGAGCCGGCAGGGCCTGTTGACCCGGATGTGGGGGTGCTCGGCGCATGGAGCGAAAAAGGTAACAGGTTCCTTGGAGCGATCGTTAATTATGCCTGCCATGGAACTGTAATGACTGGAAAAGGCTCCTCGGCAGACTGGGTCTATTACCTTGAAAAAACTGTCAGAAGCTGCATGGGAGAAGATGCGGTTGTTGTTTTTCTCAACGGGGCATGCGGAGATATAACACAGGCGGATAACCGGTCAATGATAATCCGCGAATATAACGACTGGTTTGCAAGAAGGCTTGGCGGAAGCGTGGGGGCCGAGGCCTTAAAGGTTTTTTTCAGCTCACCAGCAGGGGAATTGGCGCCTGTCAGGGCGGAAAGAAAGCTTATCTTGCTCAACAGAAGGCTTCCTGAAAAGAGGCAGATTGAAGAGGCGAAAGAGGTTGTTGAAAAAGGGCTTTTTGAACTGAAAAGCGGTAAAAAAAGCAGAAAGGAGATTTTCACGAAGGACTGGATTATTGCCCGGGGCTATGTAATACTTGACTGGCTTGCAGAAAAGACGCCCCGGGTCGAGGCGGAAATACAGGCTATACAGGTCGGTCCGGTGGTTTTTCTTGCCAACCCAGCGGAGTATTTTTGCAGTCTTGGATTAAAAATAAAAAAAGGGTCTCCTTTTCCCCTCACTTTCGTGGTGGAGCTTGCCAACGGCGCCATAGGCTATGTGCCTGACAGGGAGGCCTTTTTGCCGTCGGGCGGAGGTTATGAGACATTCCTGACCCATACATCCAACATGGAAGTGGGCACGGGAGAGAAGATAGCAGAGGTTTCTCTTGAATTGGCGCGTATGCTGAAGCCGGGAAGTCTGCCTGAAAAAGAACGTCTGCTTTCTGCAGTCACTCCGTGGGAATTCGGCAAGCTTGGACCCGATGTTGGAGTCAATCCCCAAAAGGTGTAAAAGGGCAAGCTCTTCTCAAGTCTCACACCTCTCAGCCATGGAATTTTTCATTCGGGAAGGCCTTCTATGGCGAAACATGCTCCTGCGGGGGCCACTGAAAAACCGTCGCCTTTTATCATTATGTCTTCCTTGAGCACGTTCAGCTTTGAGTCGAGAAAGACGATTTTCAGATCTCTTTTCACGGCTCCGAATCCCTGGTCCCTGTTGACAAACGTGGTACCTTCCGATATGTTGGGGAATATTATAACGGTCTTTTCGAAATCTTTATGGGATGCAATTGCAAACCCCCTGCATGCGAGTTCTTCATCGGTCGCCAGAAGTACCCTGCAGTCCCTGAATTTCACCTGCGGCCAGTTTTCGTAAACCGTGCCTGGCAATTCAGAAGCTTCCTTTTCTTCTTTGCATCCGGACAGGAAAAAAAACGAAGAGATGCAGGATAAAAATAATGCGGCGGCAAAAAAAATCATTCTCATGGTTCTCCCCTTGTTGCCGGAATATCAATGCGCAGATTACACATTTTTTTATATTTTATCCGAATATGTTAAAATCCACAATACAAAAAACCTTAATCAAGAGCAAAGGAGGATGGGAATATGTTGTACAAAAACATGATTTTGCATAATGTGGCAGAAATGTTAGAAGAAGAAGGCGGTATCTCCATCACGAGAATACCGGAAAACTTGAGGGTAAACCTGAATAAACAGGCCATGGGGGCGGCAAAGGCGTCTGCGGGATGCGAGATGAGGTTTAACCTCAAGAGCAAGGAAGCAAAGATAGTATTGACCTCCAATGTCCAGAGCGTAGCTGAAGTTTACCAGGGCAATTTCTTCAAATCCATGCATTTTATCAATGACAAACCTTCTGTCATACCTGTTTCAATCCCTGCAAACATTGATGTTCTCAGGTCCCTGTCAAAAAAGATGCATCTTTCTTTTGATGCAGGGCTCACAAGGGTCGTTTTGCCCTACCACGTGACAAAGATTATCGATATCGAAGGTGATTTTGAACCGCCTCTGGCATCCCAGCTGCCCAAGGCAAATTACCTGGCATACGGTTCGTCAATAACCCACGGAGCGGCAGCCGTCAGTCCTTCCGGGACATATATAATGAATACTGCGGCAAGATTGGAGGTCAACCTGTTTAACCTCGGGTTTGGAGGCGGCGCCCATTACGAAAACCAGATGGCTGATTATATAGCCGGAAGGAAAGACTGGGATTTCGCATCGTTTGAGATGGGTATAAACATGGTTGGAGGTTTCGAGGTTGACGAATTCAGAAAGAGGGTTGAGTATTTTCTCGGCACGGTCGTAAAAAAACATCCCCGCAAGTATATTTTCTGCATAGACATGTTTACTTTCAACCGGGATATTGCCGATGTCGGAAATGACAAGCATGAACAGTTCAGAAAGGTTGTAAGGAACGCGGTAAAAAAGACAGGTTCGGAAAAAGTCATACATCTTGACGGAAGAAAACTTCTCAAAAATGTATCGGGGCTTACTTTCGACCTTGTCCATCCTTCGCCTGCCGGAATGGAAGAAATAGCCCTGAATCTTTCAAGGGAAATAGGCAAAAGGATAAAAAAATATCAAAGATAAGTTTCCCGGACAAGCCCGGGACAAACGAAGTAAAAAATACTTGAAAATCGAAAATGGGAAATAGACCGCAACCGAGAATAAACCTCAATCAAATCTCGATTTTCGATTCTCGATTGGTCTGTAAACCCCTCACCTTGGAAAAAATAACACGGAAGAGTTCGGGGTAAA
>DAOQVZ010000068.1:0-12451 GCA_035341815.1 bacterium | reverse complement strand
GGAAAACTTGAAGGTCCCGGTTCAAACATAGTTATAATTTTTGCGGGAAATTAGGTTACAATAATACAACTTTTTCTTAATTTTGTCAACAGGAATTTTTGAATCAATAATTTCTGATTAAGAACGGCGAAAGAGGTGAAAAGAACATGGCAGGGAATTATTTTGCACGAGTGGGCCGTTTTTCAAGAACCCATATTGAGTTTTTGGTAGCCGCAGGCTTTCTTGTGCCGGGTATTTCCGGTATTTATCCCGTGTAACGGGGAGCCTGCGCTGTTATTTTTGTAGCGGTGTCCCGGAAATACCCGGGATAAATCCATAACGGGATAAAGGATTTATGCCGCGAAAGAACAATCTTTGTAAAACTGAGGGTCTTTGTGCAGATATTGAAAAGGCTGCGAAAACCACTTCGCTATACCTTGGGATTTTTTATATAACACAAATATTTCGTACCGTCAGGCTTGGTTACCCAGAAAGAATTTTCATATTCGCCGGAAGGCGCAGGCAAGCCCAGTATTTCTATGAATTCCTTAAACGGGAATGTGGCACAGTATCCGCCGGCTATTATATTGACCGTGTGAGTTTTGCTCCATGAGGTGAAGTATTTATTACGGATGGACAACATCCCTTTTTCCGTCAGCGCTCGCCCTTTTTTACTTTTAAATGCTGCCACCGCGTTAAACATAAACAGGGTAAAGTAAATATGGCTGCATAGGCCGTTCCACTTTTGCGAAGGGAACCTGTTGATATACCATTGACTTTTTAATTCCCTGTTGCCGTTAACCTCTATCTTCCATCGCCGGCTGTAAAGGTCGTAAACCTTTTCAATCTGCTTGTTCTGGCCGGTCGGCAGGCTTGTAAGAAATCCGAACTCTTTACCTTCCTGCACCTGCTTTCTTCCTTTCTTGCCCTGCTTGATTATCAATATCCCGTTGATTTTCCTCTTGCAGCCGTCCATCGGTATCAAATAGTTATATCCTTTCAACACAGTACCATCGGCAAGCTCGGTCTTCACCCCTTCGCCTGTTCGATGCAGCCCCTGCATATGACGGGTAATGTGAAGAGTATCTTTTGTCGGGCAGATGAAATCAATCCCTTTGCTGCCCAGAAAATCAAAAAAATCTCCCGAAAGAAATCCCCTGTCTATCAGCAGTGTTTTTATACTGTTTTCACCCAGAACACAAAGCGCTTCTTCCACCAGCTCTTGTGCTACCGTTACCTCATGCTGGTTTAAGGGGATTAGCCTGGCCGCAGCTATATAATGGTCATCGCCGTCCACTCTTTGCAGGAATACCAGTTTATACCCTTTCTCTTTTACACGTTTGCCGTTTTCATCCTCTATTGTTATCTCGCCGTAGTTTTCGTACTTCTTATCGCCGGTTATCAATAACTTCACCCCGTCCAGTGCATATACCCCGGGCCTTTTTGATAAAAACCCCTTCTTCTCCAACAACTCTACGCCCGAGTTAAAAAACTTCTTGCTCTCTGTTTCCGGCAGTCGTACCAGTTCATCATAAAAGGCGTTCTTATTCACAGGCACGTTATTCCCGTTTTTGTTCTTTACCGAAAACCCGTTTTTTAATTCCACCATCGTAAACCCCAGTATCCGCAGGGTATCTGTATCTTCAAACAACCTGCCCTGCAGTTGATTTATACTGGCGCTGTCCACTACTGGTTTTAAGGATATACAGTAATGCAAAAACCGCCGCGGTATCTCCGGCTTTCTCTCCATACGACTGTCTATATCGTCAAACAAACCCAGTATCCCTGTCTGGTACAAAAACCCCACAAAATCGTCCAGCCTGCCCCTATCCTTGAGAAACATGTCGTCATATTGCTTCTGCTTCAGCTTGCTTAACACTTTCTCCCGGTCGTAAGGCATTATCCCGATTACGTTCTCTCTTTTTTCTGTTTCCATGTCTTCTCCGTAGGTTTTTTAAGGTTCATCTTTGACGGCGGCACATATGCGCTCTTCTCTATCTGCTTGAGCAACTCCATTATTTCCTTCTGTATCGCCCGTAATTGGGTCAGCTTGCCTTCGTATTCTTTGTACCGGTCAGCCAACTCTTTTATCCTTGCAGCTTTTTCCTTCGGCACGTAGATATTGCGCGTCTTGCCTTCCCTATGCTGGCTCAAATACCAGTACGGGCCGTGCAACTGCCCATCATGACACCGGCATACCTTCTTGCCGCATTCTCCGTAATGCTCTATCAATGCGTACGGAACCATGGGAAGCGGTCGTAGCAAACTCTTCTCTATCCGGCCTTTCTCCTTCTGTAAATCAACTACCTTTTTCCTTAGTCCGCTTAGTGTTTTCATCTTTTCCACATGTTCTATATTATTAATCACTTAGGTTTATACCAAAATCCCTCCCGGGTGTCAAGACTTCTTCAATAAAGTTTGTTTTAATAGATAGGTGGGGTCTTGCAGCCTTAATCAGAAATCATTGTTTGAATAGTGTATTTTTAAATTTCAACTAACAGAATTATAATGCTGTTTATGGAGACGGGATAATTTGCATTTTTCCTTTTATATGGTAAGCTAATCTGAATGTTTGATATTTGGCAAGGCATGATATCTGATACAATTACAAGGGAGAAAACAGATGGGAAAAATGACAGCGGTTGCGCAGATGTACACTGTAAGGCAGTATTGCATGACAGCTTCCGATACGGTTGAAACCTGCAGGAAAATAAAGGAGATAGGATACAATTACGTGCAGGCGTCGGGTATAAAGGAACCCCAGGATGTGAGGGAACTGAAAAAAATCTTTGACGACAACGGTCTCGTTGCCTGTACTACCCACAGGGCGTCTTTCAAAGAAGTAATTGAAGAGACAGACAGGGTGATAGAAGAACACAAGTATCTCGGGAGCGTTTCCGTTATTACAGGCCTTTCGGCCGAGTACTTCAACAGGGAAGGATTTTACAGGGCGGCCGAAGAACTCAAAAAGGTAATAGGGAAAGTGAATGGCGCCGGCATGGTTCTCGGCCTTCACAACCATTCGGGAGAGTTTGAACGGTTTGAAGGAAAGACGGGACTCCAGATAATGCTTGACAACTGCAGGGGTCTGGAATCGGAACTTGATATCTACTGGGCACAGAACGGCGGAGCCGACCCTGCCTGGTGGATAGAATACTTTTCAGGAAGGTGCAGTCAAATACATTTCAAGGATATGGGGGTAAAGGAACACAAGCAGGTCATGCCCCCGATAGGCGAAGGCAATCTTAACTGGGAAAGAATAATTTCTGCATGCAGGAAATCGGGAGTCAAATACTGCATAGTTGAAATGGACAGGCCTACGATTGACCCTTTCGATGCTTTTAAAATCAGCCTTGAAAACATGAAGAAATGGGGAATAGAGGCTTAGTTTAGCACTCTGCCTTGCTGTTTGCGATTTTGTACCTTATTGCGCTTCAGAAATCTATAGACGGGCGGGCCACAATTTTGAATTCTTTGTAGGGCCAGTATTTTAATATCACCTTGCTTATTATGAGTTCTTCATCTACGGGGCCCCATACGCTGCTGTCTTCGCTGTAATTCCTGTTATCTCCCAGAAGGAAATAGTGGTTGAGGGGAATTTCCTTTTCCATGGAATATGAAGGAGCCTCGCTGATGTATGGCTCGTTCAGGGCGGTCTTGTTAATGAATACCTTGCCTTTCTTCACTTCCACTGTTTCTCCCGGCAGTCCTATAACGCGTTTTATCAATATTTCGTCGCTGATTTTCGGGTCTCTGAGCATCACGATATTCTTTCGGGCCAGCCGTGATTTTTTTATCGTCATAACCCTGTCACCGATGTTGAAAGAAGGCTCCATTGAACCCGATATTACTTCGTAAAACCTTACTTCCTTTATTCCGAAAAAATACCCTGCGAGGAATATAAAAGCTATCATCAATATGCTGTTTAAGAGTTTGAACATAAAGATATTTTATTATTTCAGCCCCCGCCAGTCAAATTTTAATTGAGCCTTTGGCAATAAATTGCTTGCCTTCCTCTATTTTACTCTCATGTCGAAATTTCTGCGAGTGTCTCATATATTGACAGGGGAACATCCTTAAGGTATAACAGAACATTGCATAAGAAATAAATTTGGAGGCTTTATCATATTATGAAAGAGACCATCTCGGTCAATTCTATAAGTAAGATAACCGAGAACCTTGATATAGTTAAGGTTGTTTCAGATTATCTGAACTTGAAGAAAGCAGGTAAGAACTTTAAAGCTTTATGTCCTTTCCACGAGGAAAAAACCCCTTCTTTTGTTGTCAATCCCGAAAAACAGATATTCCACTGCTTCGGCTGCGGCGTTGGCGGAGACGCTATAAAATTTTTAATGAGCATTGAAAACATAAATTTCCCGCAGGCTGTTGCCCTGGCGGCAGAAAAAGCCGGAGTGCGTGTTGCCCTTGGAAGGTACAGTCCGAGAGATTCCGAAGAAGCTGAAAGGATATACAGGGCTAATGAGTTTGCATCCGCAGCATACCAGTCCATCCTTTTTTCAGACGACGGGAAAACGGCTTTGGAATATCTGCTTGAAAGAAACCTGAAAGAAGCCGACATAAAAAGTTTTAGCATCGGGTTGGCACCGGGCAGAATGGATGAACTTGCAAAAAGAGCCAGGGAAGCAAAACTGGACATGGGAGATTTTGTAAAGGCAGGACTGGTGAAAGACGGCGGGAAAACGGATGTTTTCAGGAACAGGATTATTTTTCCCATATTTGATTCCAAGGGCAAAATCGCAGGTTTTGGAGGAAGGGCCCTTGATGAAAAACAGATGCCGAAATACCTGAATACGGGTGAAAACCCGGTTTTCAACAAGGGGAAAATTCTTTACGGCATGAACTGGGCGTCCGGCAGTATAAAGGAAAAGGGATTTGCCCTGCTCGTTGAGGGATATTTTGACGTTATCAAACTGCACATGAACGGGGTTAAAAACGCCATAGCTCCCATGGGTACTTCCCTCACAGGGGCTCAGCTCGGTTTTCTCAAGAGGTTTACCGATAACGTACTGCTTCTTTTTGACTCCGACCAGGCGGGAATAAAGGCATCGTTAAGAAATCTCGAAGTTGTTCTGAACAAGGGCTTTGAAACAAAACTATGTCTTTTGCCTGCAGGTTTTGACCCTGACAAATTCATAGACGACTATGGAATAAACCCTTTTATAGGAGTGATAAACAAGTCCAGGAATTTTCTGGAGTTTTCTCTTGACATCTATTCTCAGCAATACGGAACAGATACTCCGAAGGGCAAGTCTTCTGTTGCCAGAGAGGTTATGAAATACATAGAGCTTCTTCCGGATGAAATAGAGAAATCCGAATACAGAAAAATTCTTGCAGGGAAACTTGATATAAAGGAAGAAACGCTGTCTCAATATAGTGATTCTGGCAGGAAGGAAGAGAGGCAAGATGTACAGAACGATGTCGACAGCAAGGTGCGTTCCAGAGACTCCGCAGAAAGTCTTCTTGTGGAAATCATGCTGTCTGACCAGCAATGCTGGAAACAGCTCCTGGATTGGAAAGGCGAAGTAACTCCGAGAATAAACCTGATAGCAAAGGTATCCAAAGAACTTCTTTCCAAAAATGTTCAGCTGACTCCTTCAAATCTCATTACAGGAATAACCGGCTTGGATGCTCCGGGTAATATGAACGGATGGGTGTCGGAACTTGCATTGAGAGATACAAGCAGCATCGAAGAGGAAAGAAAGCAGTTGATTTTCCAGGATTGTCTCAAGAAAATACACAAGCTTTGCATTTGTGAACAACTTGACTGTGTTAAAAAAGAGATGAATGCTAAAAAGGGCAATGGACTCCAGTATGGCGATGAACTTGAAGCGGTGCAAAGACTGCTTTTTGAGTTAAAAAAGGAGTAATAAATGGGCAGAAGAAAAAAGAACGAGTCTCTTTCCAAAAATGAAAAGGCACAGAAAATAAACGAAATTGTCGAAATGGGCAAGCGCAAGAAACATCTTTCATGGGATGAGATTAACGACATATTGCCCATGGACATGACAGACCAGGACGAGATAATGGAATTATTTGACGAGCTTGAATCCTGGGACATAGATATTGACGAAGAAGAAGCCTTCCCCATTGAAAAAAGCCGGAAACTGGAGATGGACGAGGCAAAAAATCCTTTGAGGTCTTACCTCAAGGGAGCGGGAGCTTATACCCTTTTAACACACAGAGAGGAAGTCATTCTTGCCAAAGGAATAGAAGAAACCAAGAAGAAACTTCACCGTGCCGATAACAAGAAAACCTGTTCTTCAAAACAGTATTCTAAATATGAAATCGAACTTTACGAATTGAGAGGCAAGCTCATAAATTCAAACCTCAGGCTCGTAATCAATATTGCCAAGAGATACAGCAATCCCAAACTTTCAATTCTCGACCTTATACAGGAAGGAAATATCGGCCTGATGAAGGCTGTCGAAAAATTCAAATACAGGACGGGATTCAAGTTCAGCACCTACGCAACATGGTGGATAAGGCAGGCGATAACAAGAGCCATCGCCGACCATTCTGCTACCATAAGAATACCCGTTCACATGATTGAAAAAATCAACAAGGTTAAAAAGATAGAGGCTTCTTTCACGCAGTCAAGGAATTTTGACCAGCCGACGGAAGAAGAACTTGCAAAAGAAATGGGGGTTTCTGTCTCAAAAGTGAAAACTATAAAGAGGTCTATAAGGCCTGACCCTATTTCCCTGGACATGCCTGTCGGAGATGAAGACAAGACAACGGTAGGAGATTTCATCGAAGACGGGGAAAATCCTGACCCCCTCAAATATGCAAAGCATGCACTTTTGAGGGAAGAGATAGAAAAGGTACTTCATATACTTGATAACAGGGAACTGGAAATAATACGGCTGCGGTTTGGCCTTGATACCGAAGGATACCCGAGAACGCTCGAAGAGGTGGGAAATTCTTTTAATCTTACAAGGGAAAGAATAAGGCAGATAGAGGCCAAGGCTATTCAGAAACTGAAGAATTCCTACAGATGTGAAAAACTGAAGCTTTTTATTGAAGGAGACGTTAAGGGTACGGTTAAACTTTGAATATTTTTTCGGATTTTCTGATTCATCCGTTCGCAAATCCTCTATAAGCCTGCAAGCCGGCCATCCTTTTTTTGAAAAAATTTGACAATGAAAAGCCTGTAAATATAATATAGTATATTGCGACAGTGAACATTATTGTTCTAACCCGGATAGAAAAAGGAAAACTTCGACAGGCGATTAAATGAAAAAAATCAAGGTTCTGATAACCGACCCGCTTGAAAAAGAAGGAACGGATATCTTCAGGCAGGAAGGATTTGATGTAGACGAAAAAGGGAAGTTGTCTCCGGAGGCGCTTTCAGGTATTGTGGGAGCATATGATGTTGTGGTTGTAAGAAGCGGGACAAAGATTACGAAAGAAGTGGTCGAAAAAGCTGAAAACCTGAAGATAATAGGAAGGGCGGGAGTCGGGCTGGATAATATCGACCTCGATGCTGCCACTCATGCAGGGGTGATAGTGATGAACGCCCCGGAAGGCAATACCGTTTCTGCTGCCGAGCATACGGTGGCCATGATGATGGCTCTTGCAAGAAATATCCCTGAAGCTAATTCTTCTCTCAAAAACGGGCAGTGGGAGAAAAAAAAATTCACGGGAATGGAGCTGTACAATAAAACTCTCGGTATCGTAGGACTGGGGAGAATTGGAAGGAGAGTTGCGTCAATGGCCCATGGCCTCGGGATAAAGGTCGTGGGATACGACCCTCTGATTGACAAGTCTTCTGCAGCCGGCCAGGGCATTACCCTGCTGAATCTTCCGGGAATTTTTCGGGAGTCCGATTTCATTACGTTCCATATTCCGCTGAACGAATCCACTTCCCATATTATAGGAGACAGGGAATTTGAGCTGATGAAAGACGGAGTCAGGATTATAAATTGTGCCAGAGGCGGGATTGTCGACGAAGAAGCCCTCTACAGGAATATTGTCAGCGGTAAAGTGAAGGGCGCCGCCATAGATGTTTTTGAAAAAGAACCGCCGGCAAACAGTCCTCTTCTGACCCTTAAAGAGGTAATTGTTACGCCACACCTTGCCGCTTCCACAAAGGAAGCACAGATAAATGTTGCCCAGCAGCTTGCAAGGCAGATAGTTGAGGCATTGACCAAAAAGGTTGTTCTGAATGCCGTCAACCTTCCTTATCTTGACGAGAAATCAATGGTCAAGCTGAATCCGTACCTTTCTCTGGGTTCAAAAATAGGCTCATTGATTCAGCAGCTTTCGGACGGGGATATAAAAAAGGTTGTAATAACTTACAGCGGAGATATAATAAATTACGACCTTACCCTCTTGAGAGCCAATATCATTGTGGGTTTCCTGAGGGATTCAAATTCTGTAAATCAGGTCAATGCTTCCCTTATACTGAAGGAAAGGGGAGTAGAATTGAAGGAAATAAGACTTGAGACTGGAGGAGAATTCACAAACCTTATAACGGTTGAGGTGCACAATTGCCGGAAAATATCCGTTGCGGGTACAATAATAAGGGAAAGTGAACCGAGGATTGTCAAGATAGACGGTTTTGAAGTCGAGGCGGTTCCTGAAGGATATCTCCTTATATGCCATAATGAAGATAAGCCCGGAATTATGGGGTATATAGGAACGGTACTGGGAGAAAATAACGTTAATATAGCATCTATGACCCTGGGAAGAAAGAAAAAAGGTTCTCCTGCACTTACAGTTTTGAACCTTGACCAGGGAATAGACCAAACAGTAGTAAAGCAGATAGAGGAATTCCCGGTAATGCATTCTGTAAAACTGGTAAGGATATAAAATGCGGCAAAAACGAATAAATATCAATATAAAAAATATCACTATTTTTTTAAGACTATTTATTATGTTTAAATTCCTTTCCTGCAGACATGCCGGCTGATTCCTCTCTCATTTTTTGGGAGGTGATTACAATTACACAACTATTAATTACTATCGTAGGGATTCCGTTTTTTATTTTTCTGGGGTATATGCTGAGGAAACATTTCGGAGAAAAAACCCTTCAATCTGCTGAAAAACGCGCCAAAGAGATTATCAACGACGCTGAAAAGGTAATTCTCGAAAAAAAGAGAGAAGCCGATATAGAAGCGAAAGAAACGCTCTACAGGCTGAGAAATGAATTTGAAAGGGAAAGCCGTAACAAAAGGAAGGAAATCCAGTTCCAGGAAAAGAGAATACAGCAGAGGGAGATGAATATTGAAAGAAAATCCGAAATTCTTGACAAGAAAGAATCGGAGATGTCCGTAAAAGAAAAAAATATCGATACCAGATACAGCGATTTAAAAAACAGGGAAACGGAATATACAAATCTGATAAACGATGTCAAGAAAAACCTTTCGCAGGTGGCCGGGTTATCTCCGGAGGAAGCTAAAAACCAGCTGTTGAAAATCATGGAGAATGATGCGAAAAAAGAATTTGTGACAGTCTACAGAAAGCTCGAAGAAGAAACGTTGAAACAGGCGGATGACAAAGCAAGGGAAATAATTCTGACTTCCATGCAAAGAATGTCATCGGACGAGGTCTCTGAAAATGTCGTTTCTGTCGTAAGTTTGCCGAATGACGAAATCAAGGGCAGAATTATCGGGAGGGAAGGCAGAAATATAAAGGCTTTTGAAAAAGCGACGGGTGTTGACCTTATAGTTGACGATACCCCGGAAGCGGTTACCCTTTCTTCTTTCAGCATGTACAGGAGAGAAGTGGCAAGATTGACTCTGGAAAAATTGATTGCAGACGGCAGGATACATCCCGGCAGGATAGAAGAAGTTGCCGAAAAGGTACAGGGAAAGTTGGACGAGGAGATAGTCGAAGAAGGAAAGAATACATTGTTCGAAGTCGGAGTCGAGAATATCCATCCTGAGATTGTCAAGCTCATAGGCAAACTAAAATACAGGACGAGTTTCGGGCAGAACGCCCTGCAGCATACGAAAGAAAGCGCTTTTTTTGCAGGCATGATAGCTTCCGAACTGGGACTTGACGTTAAACTGGCAAAAAGGGTTGCCCTGCTGCACGATATAGGCAAGGCGATTGACCAGGAAGTGGAAGGCGCCCATCCTGAAATAGGGGCCGAGCTGTTGCGAAAATACGGGGAGCCGGAAGTGGTTGTCAATGTTGCTCTCAATCACCATAAGGACCTGGATATCAACAATCCTTACACGGTGCTTTCCCAGATAGCCGATACGATATCGGCGACAAGGCCGGGTGCGAGAAGAGACACTCTTGAAAAATATATCAGGAGAATAGAAGACCTTGAAAAAATAGCCTATTCATTCAAGGGAGTCGAAGATGCCTTTGCTGTTTCCGCAGGCAGGGAAATAAGGGTTATAGTAAAGCCTGAAAAGGTTTCGGATGGAGATGCGAAAAACCTTGTGCGGGACATAGCAAAGAACATTGAGAATTCAATGGAATACATAGGGCAGGTTAAGGTGACTGTTATAAGGGAGACGAGAGAAACCGAGTTTGCAAAATAATATAAACCTTTTTGAGGCACTTTGAGGCACATAGAAAAACCAGGTTTTTAAAAGCTTTTACTCTGTGCCGGTTCATAACGGGAGGAGAAGATGAAAAAGCTATTATTTTGCAGTTTGATATTGCTGCTTTTTGCCGCAGGCTGTGCTGTTGTCAATGTATATGTGACCTTTCCCGAGGAAAAAATAGAAAAGGCCGCGGACGATTTGCTTGCACCTCCTTCCGAAAGTTCCCCGAGGAGTTTTCTCCCTTCCCTTTTTGCCAGGAATCTTTATGCCCAGGACAATGTCGAGGTCAGAAAGGAAATAAAGACGGACTCGCCTGTTATAAGGGCTGCCAAAGCAAAAATGGATAGCTGGTGGGCAAAACTCGACGGGTTCAAGAAGGCGGGATTTGTGGGCGAGAGAAACGATTTTGTAGTCGAGTTGAGGGATGTCCCTTCCGACGCTTCCCAGGCAAGGGAAGTCCGGCAGATAGTGGCAAACGAGAACAGGGAAAGAAAAACCATGATGGACGAGCTGCTGAAAATAAACAATGTTGCTCCCGGAGAAGAGGAGAAATTCAAACATGTGTTTGCCAGGGTATCCCAGAGAAATTCTCCGAGGGGAACATGGATACAGACCGAGAAGGGGATATGGGAGAGGAAATAAATGAAAAAAGTCCTTTTGAACGGGTGCGAAGCATCGGCAGAAGGAGCTCTTGCTGCCGGATGCAGGTTTTATGCGGGGTATCCCATAACTCCGCAAAACAGGTTTCCGGAATACATGAGCGAAAGGATGCCTGAAGAGGGAGGAGTTTTCATACAGGCAGAAAGCGAAGTGTCTGCCATAAACATGGTTTACGGTGCATCAGCCGCAGGTTTCAGGGCTATGACTTCATCGTCATCTCCGGGCATTTCGTTAAAACAGGAAGGGATTTCTTACCTTGCCGGAGCTGAATTGCCTGCCGTGATAGTAAACATGAACAGGGCCGGTCCCGGGCTCGGCGACGTAACTCCCAGCCAGTCGGATTATTTCCAATCTACAAGGGGAGGCGGCCACGGGGATTACAGGACGATATCTCTTGCACCCTGGAGCGTGCAGGAAATTTACGATTTGACCTACAAAGCCTTCGACCTTGCCGACAAGTACAGAAATCCTGTTATCGTTCATGCTGACGGGATAACCGCACAGATTATGGAAGCCGTTGAACTTCACCTTCGCAGAAAAAGGCTGCCTGAAAAAAAATGGGCTCTTACGGGATGCAGGGACAGGATGCCTCATTCAGTAAAGTCTCTTGCCCTGACTCCCGGAGTGCTCGAGACCCATAACTGGAAAATGGCGGGGAAATACAGGAAGATAGAGCAAAGGGAAATCCTTTGCAGCAAATACATGTGTGAAGACGCAAACCTGCTTGTTGTGAGTTTCGGAACCTGTGCCCGGATATGCTATGACGCCATATCGATGGCAAGGGAGGAAGGCATAAAAGCAGGGCTTTTCAGGCCTGTTACCCTGTGGCCTTTTCCATACGAAGAACTTGCGAGGCAGGCAGGAAAGGCCAAGAAAATTTTCGTCGTGGAAATGAATTTGGGACAGATGATAGACGATGTAAGAATCGCTGTGAAAAATAACATAAGGATATTTTTCTACGGCAGGCCTGGAGGAGGGGTTCCTTCCTCCGAAGAGATATTTAAAGAGATAAAAAAAATATAGGGAACGAGATGAAGACTATATATAAAAGACCGGAGAGCCTTACTGCAAATGCTACAATCTACTGTCCGGGTTGTGGTCACGGCATTATCCAGAGGACGATAGCCGAGGTTATCGACGAACTCGGCATAAGAGAAAAAACTGTTGGAGTTGCCCCTGTAGGCTGCTCCGTGTTGTCCTATGACTATTTCAACATGGACGTTTCCGAAGCCGCGCACGGCAGGGCGCCGGCCGTGGCCACGGGGATTAAAAGATGTCTGCCTGAAAGG
>DAOQVZ010000067.1:0-12745 GCA_035341815.1 bacterium | reverse complement strand
GGTTTAAGAACCACGAAAAGTTTAATTTCAGGTTTCTTGTTGACAAGGAAGACTATCCTTTCAGGGTAATGACCTACCAGATAAAAAATCTTTTTCCTCCGCGTTACTGGGACCCCTTGCCTTACACCGTTAACGGAAAGCCTTTTAAGGTTTTTGCTTCACAGACCGGAAGCATGCAGAAAGAGTTGAATAGAATGGGTGTGGAAACATCAATTTCTGATGAAACATATATTCTTTTCACCTTAAGTCGATACTCAACCATAAAGGATTTCCTCAATGCAAACAGGTGTTTTTTCTATTCAGGAGACAGTCTTAGACTCTCCGAAGAGATAGAATATATAAACGGGAAAGCGGGTATTGGATGAATACTAAGAGAGCTGTCATTACAGGTATCGGTGTGATTGCCCCTAACGGGATAGGCCGAAATCAATTTTGGGATGCCTTGAAAGCAGGAAAAAGCGGCATCAGGGAAATAAGTTTTTTTGATACATCGGGTTTTCCGACAAAAATAGCGGGAGAAATAAGAGGTTTCAATCCGGCTGATTATATGGATGGGAAAAGGGCGCGAAGAATGGCGCGTTTTTCCCAGTTTGCTGTTGCAAGCACTTTCATGGCTATCGAAGATGCGCACCTTGACAGGAGAAGCTTGGGAAACATGGATACCATGATTATACTGGGTGTCAGCACGAGCGCCATGGATTTAATAGAAAACCAGCATAAAATATTTTTAAAAAAAGGATACAGGTATATCGCGCCTTACGGAGTAATTTCTGCGACTCCCAATGTAGGAACGGGAGAAGTGGCGGCAGCTCTCGGCGCTGATACGGAAATGCTTACAGTTGCCACGGGCTGTGCTTCGGGGCTTGATGCCGTGGGGCTCGCATTTAGAAAGATAACCTGCGGAGAAAAGAAAATTGTTCTTGCCGGAGGAGCCGATGCTCCGATTACTCCTCTCATTCTTGCCGGCTTGTGCGCATCAAAGATAATGTCCACACAAAACAGCGAACCTGAAAAAGCAAGCAGGCCGTTTGACGGCAAAAGGGATGGAGGTGTCTTGTCAGAAGGAGGGGCAATCCTTGTTCTTGAAGAGCTCAATTTTGCCCTCTCAAGAGGGGCGTTTATATACGGCGAAGTTGCAGGTTACGGAGAAGCAGCCGAAACAGTATCCGCTAACCCGGGCAGGGGAATCAGAAAGGCAATTATCAAGGCCATTGAGGATGCAAATATAGGTATAGGAAGCATAGATTACGTGTCTGCCCATGCCCCTTCAGATGTTTTGCTTGACAGGGAAGAAACGGATGTGATAAAAAGTGTCTTCGGAGACCTTTCCCGCAAGATACCTGTTTCTTCCATCAAGTCCATGATAGGGAATCCCTTCGGTTCGGCAGGAGTCTTTCAGATGATAGGCGGACTGCTTGCAATAAACGAGGATATTATTTCTCCTACAATAAATTACGAAGTTTTTGACTCCGGTTGCGACCTTGATTATGTGCCTGGAAAGGCAAGACGTTCAAAAGTCAACACAGTTCTCGTTAATTCCCATGGTTTCGGAGGAGCCAATTCTTCTCTCCTGATAAGGAAATTCAGATGACCCTTACTACCATAATTTTGATTTTTGCTTTGATGCTTAATTCTGCAATAGTTTATCTCGTTTACAGGAGCAATCCCAGGAGGCTTTCAAACCGCATCTTTGCTTTTCTGGGGATTAACATAGGTTTATGGAATCTCGCTTTTATCTTTATTATCAATGCCACGACAACGCAAATGGCGTCTGCATGGATAAGGGTTACATTTATCCTGGGAAGTTTTGTTCCGCTTTGTTTTGTCGCTTTGACATATTCCATAGGTGAGAAAAAGCTCGAATTCCTTAAAAAGAAAGGCTTTCAGGTAGTTGTCCTGCTTTCACTTATTGCCCTGTTTGTAAGTCTTCTCCCGAATTTCTTTCTGGATATAACAGAACCCGGGAGGGCAATCCAGCAGGTTCCCCATGCCACCTACGGCTGGCCTTTTTTTGTTTTTTTTGTTTTGTTCCTTTCAGGCAATATATATGGGTTCATCATATTGATAAAGAAACTGAAGCTTCGAAAAGGAATGGCAAGGGCGGAGTTGGAATACATGATAGCCGGAGAACTCTTTGCTCTCTTTTTCGTGTTTTTCTGCAATTTCCTTTACCCCGTCCTGTTCAAGAGCTCTTTTCTTGTCCAGTTCAGTCCTTTGGGAGTACTGATAATGAACGGCATAATCGGCTACGGGATAGCAAAATACAGGATTCTTGATATATCCGTGGTTATGGAAAAGACTCTTTCCTATTCCATGGTTATCCTGTTCATGTTTATCCTGTACAACATGTCTCAGGTTTGTTCAAACTTCTTATTTCATCGCACCTCAGTTCCCAATCGGTATTGCCCGACGTGTTATCGCTGCTCGTTATTATCTTTGCTTTCGAGCCCAGCCGCAGGAAGATAAACAATTTTGTGAAAGTCGGAATTTTCAAGCAAGAATACCTGCCTGAAGACCTTCTGGCAGGTCTTGAAAAAGTTCTTTATACAGTGGGGAACGTAAAGGAATTTCTCAAGATATGTCTCAAGATAATCCTCAAGGAAATAGAAATAAACAGGGGAATGGTCATTTTCATCAAGGATGAGAGGCAGAAAGTGGATTTTTACACTGAATATTCATTTGACGATTCTGCTGGCAAGCAAGATAATCAACAGGCAATAGAGTATCCTCAAGCCATGTCAGACTACATGAAAAATTCCCGCCATTTTCTGATAAAGGATGAAATTGAAAGAAGAATACCAATTCCTGAGTATTCTTCAATCATAGGGGAGATGGAGGCTCTTAATATCGAAGTGGCTATTCCCCTTTTTGACGAGAGCAAGCTATTCGGAATTCTTGGATTCGGAGAGAAGCTTTCGGGAAAACTGTATACTTCCGAAGATGAAAAAATTTTCCTTCGGCTTTCATATTATATTTCCATTAAAGTGCGGAATTTCATTCTTTACGAGCAGCTTGAAAGGGCAAAAGTTTATCAGGATTCCCTGCTTGCCAATCTGCCCATCGGGGTTATAGGCATAGACCAGAACAGGGAAATAACCGTTGCCAACAGGGAGTTTGAAAAGATTACCATGCTTGCCGGAGAAAGGCTTGCCAACATGCCTTTTGAAGAAGTCCTGCCTGAAGAGATAAAAAATATTCTTTCTTATACGCTGAAGAACAGAGAAGGAGTGCAGAATCTGCAGTGCCACCTCAAAAAGAACGAAGCCGAACTTTCCCTGGTTGCCAATTCATCCATATTTTTTGACCGTGAAGAGAAGCTTTTCGGTGCGCAGGTTATACTTTCCGATGTGACCCGGGTAAAGGAACTTGAAGAGAGTGTCAGGAGAGCAGACAGGCTTGCCTCTCTCGGAATTATGGCTGCCGGCATTGCCCACGAGATAAAAAATCCGCTTGTTTCAATTAAGACGTTTGCACAGCTTATTCCGGACAAGTATGATGACAAGGAATTCCGGGATACCTTTTCAGAGCTGACACTGAAAGAGGTTAACCGAATAAACAATCTTATAGAGCAGATTCTTCTTTTCAGCAAACCCAGGGCTGCAGTTATCAGCAATGTAAACCTGGTTTCTCTCTTAAAAACCACGCTATTGCTGATTTCCTCGCAGGTCAAAGAAAAAAACATCAGAGTCAGGGAAGCTTATCCAGCTTCTGAAATTGTAATTAAAGGGGATGAAGAGAAGCTTAAGCAGGCTTTCCTTAATGTTTTTATAAACAGTGTTGAGGCGGAAGATTCAGAAGGATTTATTGACCTCGAGGTAAGAAAAGATAATAATATAATAAAGGTTGAAATAAAAGACAACGGTTGCGGCATAAAGAAAGATATTATTGACAAGATATTTGAGCCATTTTTCACAACCAAGCAGAAAGGCACAGGACTCGGACTGGCAATAGTTATAAGAATAATCGAAGAACACGGAGGAAAAATAAAGGTATCCAGCATGGAAGGCAAAGGCACATCTGTTTTTATTGAAATTCCGGAAAATGGAGAAAGGGAGCATTGATGAATCATATCCTTTTGATAACCGAAGATTCTTCTGTATCCTTTTCCATGCGGGTTATTTTCAGGGAAGGGTTCTTGATAGAGGAAGTCAAGCCTTCGTACGTACTGCCTGTTATTGCAAAAAGAAGGCCTACGGTTGTATTTCTCGACTGCGGCCTTGCCGAAATCGATTCCCTTGAACTTTTGAGACAACTGCTTGCTGAAGATGCAACTCTCACTGTCATTAAATTGGTTTCATCATTCAACAGGCTTGCAAAAGATGCGATAAGTCTCGGGGCATTCGAAGTTATTGAAAAGCCATTTGAGCAGGAAAGGATTGTCCATATTGTCAGGAGAGCCGTGGAGAGGGAAATGCTTTTGCAGGAAAAAAAGGATATTAAAAAAACGTCTCCTGTGAGACAAGATAATGAAACTGTCGGAGAATTTAACAGGGACCTTTTCTTCCAAAATCTTTTTCAAACCATAGCCGAAAATTTTCCGGACATAAGAAAAATTGGAATGGATATTTTAAGAGTTATGAGAAAAACTTTCTATTTCAATAATGTTATGCTCTTTCTGAAAGAAGAAGAGCTGTTTATTCCTTTTGCTTCACTGGGGATAGAAGATTCCATCTCTTCCGTGGTCAAGGTTCCCCAGTCACATGCCTTGATAAAGTTTTTTATGGGCAGGAACAGGGTATTTGATATCGCCTGCGATAAAAACGATTTTGAGTGTGTCAATTTCATGACTCTTTTAAACTCAAGAATCGTTTTTCCGATGAAAACAGTAAACGGAAAACTGATAGGTTTCATTGTTGCGGGCGAAAAATCTACCGGACAAAGCATATCCATCGGTGAAATGACTTTTTTGAATATTGTTTCAGATTATCTCGCCGCAATTCTCGACAATTCTTTTCTTTACAGACAGGTGACATTCCAGAAAGACTACCAGGAGGCAATTTTTGAAAATATTCCTGCCGGAATAATCGGGGTTAACAAACAAGGTCTTGTAACAATTTTCAACAAGTGTGCGGAAGAGATGTTCGGCATGGCGCCAGATAATATGAAAGGTAAAAACATAGAGGAAGCAGGTTCCCAGATAGCTGATTTTGTCAGGCGCACTTTGGACTCAGGCGAGATATTCAGCCGCATGGAAATAAGGTATATTCCCAAAAATATCATTCTGGGGATAAGTACAAATGCTGTTAAAAACGCAAATGGAGGGATAGAGGGAGCTGTTGCAATTTTTCAGAATCTTACGGCAATAAAAGAAATGGAAGAGAGAGAAAAATCTCTTGAAAAAAGCAGGTACTGGACTCTTCTTGCCTCGCGCCTGTCTCACGAATTGAAAAATCCCCTTGTTGCGATAAAGACTTTTTCCCAGATGCTACCCGAGAAATATGAAGACGAGGAATTCAGGAACAATTTTTCTGCTGTTGTGCAGGATGAAATAGGGAAGATAAACGAAATCATAGAAAAAATAAATAAACTTGCTGATTCGACAGAGATAAAAAAGGAGAATGTTGACATAGCTGTTTTGTTTAGAGAAACAGCCAGGAATTTCCCCGTAAACTTACGGATAAACCTGGAAGAAAAAAAAGAAATTTTCATCCGGGGAGATATTCTCAGGATAAAAGAGGCCATAGAATATGTTCTTGATTTCATCAGGGAAGATACCGGAGACAATGGCGGAGCCAGCATCTTTTTCGGGCAAACATGCGAAAATGTAAGCATTGACATTGTCGAAAATGGCAGAAATATCGGTTTTAACGCTGCTGAAGATTTTTTTATGCCTTTCAGCCCTGTTGTGAAAAGCCCCATTTCAATAGGCATCATGCTTGCAAAAAAAATACTGGAGTCGCATGGAGGAAATTTCTTTTTTTCCATTGTGCCTGAAGGGAAAAAATTGACATTGGTCCTGCCTGTTGGCGATACAAATGGATAAAATTCTTATTGTTGACGATGAAATCGGAGTGAAAGAATCCCTGAAATTTTCTCTGAAGGACAAATATGAGGTAATTCTTGCCAGCAGCGGAGGAGAAGCCCTCGATATTATTTCTAAAAGGCATCCGAACCTCGTAATACTTGATATTATGCTTCCGGATATCGGAGGAATAGATGTTCTCAAGAGCATTAGAGGGAAGGAAGAAAACCTTCCTGTGATAATGCTGACTGCTGTTTCACAGATTAATACGGCGGTTGAGTCGATAAAACTCGGCGCCGCTGAATATATAACAAAGCCTTTTGACGTAAATGATTTAAAATTAACTGTAGAAAAGATATTAAAAACATCAAGGCTGGAAGGACAGGTTTTGCTTCTTAAAGAGGAGTTGAGCAGAGAATATCCGGTAAGCCGGGTCATTTACAGAAGCAAAGTCATGGAAAAAATACTGCAGGAGGCCTCAAAAGTTGCATTGACGGATTCTTCCGTTCTTCTTACCGGACCTACGGGAGTGGGGAAAGAACTAATTGCAAGATTCATACACGAAAAAAGCGGAAGAAATTTGGAACCTTTTGTACCTGTACATTGCGCTGCAATTCCCGAAAGTCTTTTTGAAAGCGAACTTTTCGGTTATGAAAAGGGCGCCTTTACCAATGCATTGAAAAGCCAGAAGGGTAAGATTGAATATGCGGGCGGAGGAACTATCTTTCTTGATGAAGTCAGCGAAATACCGGCGGCCATGCAGGTTAAATTGCTGAGATTTTTGCAGGAGAAGGAATTTTCAAGACTTGGAAGTAATGATATAATTAAGAGCGATGCAAGAATGGTATCTGCTTCCTCAAAAGATTTGGGTTCGGAAATAGCAGTTCGGAATTTTCGCGACGACCTTTTTTACAGGCTCAGCGTTATACCGATATATATCCCTCCATTAAAAGAAAGAAGGGAAGATGTAATACCTCTGGTTAAATTTTATTTCAATTTATTTAAAAGCCAGTTTCTCTGCAAAACCGAAAATTTTTCGGAAAGCGCCATGCATGTATTACAGGATTATGATTGGCCGGGAAACGTCAGAGAATTAAAAAATATCATAGAAAGAATACTGGTTCTTAAAGGCAATAAGGTTACGATAGACTCAAACGATTTACCCGAGGGATTCTGCGCTTGCAGAAAAGAGATAAACTGGAGTTCTCTCAAGAAACAGGTGGAAGATTTTGAAAGAAGCATAATTAGGGAAGTCCTTTCAAAAACAGGATATAACCAGACAAGTGCAGCCCGGGAATTGAAAACAACAAGAAGAATCCTAAGATATAAGGCAGCCAAATACGGACTAGTGGAGAATGGAGAAAGAGAAAATACTGATAATTGAAGACGATTCAGGCACGCGTAATCTGTGCGGTGAAATCCTGAGAAAAGAAGGATACGAAGTTCTTTCATGCTCAAACGGGGAAGAAGGGCTGTCATTTTTCAACAGGAACAGTCTGAACCTGGTATTGCTTGATATAAATATGCCTGGTATCGACGGGTTTAATGTCCTTGAAAGGATAAGGGATAAAGACAGGGATATACCTGTTGTTGCAATGACTGGATTCGGTACGGTTGATAATGCTGTCAAGGTTCTGAAACTTGGAGCATCCGATTTTATCGCAAAGCCTTTCGACCTGCATGTTTTCATGCAGACAATAAAGAAAAACCTTGAGATAGGCAATCTTTCAAAAGAGCTTTCAAAACTCAAAATGATAGAAACAATACTTGACCTGAACAGGGTGATTGTTTCTCTCGCAAGCATAGATGTATTGCTTGACAGGGTTGCTGCAACAGTATACGATATCTTCAATCTGGACACTGTTGCTGTTTATCTTGCCGATGAAGAAAGCCGGTCTTTCATTTTAAGAAAAAAAAGGTTAAGAAACAATCATGATAAAAAATTAAAGGTGAGTTTTTTGTCTTCGGAAGTGGCTCATATTTTCGAGACAGGCAAAATACTTGTGGAAAATTCAAGTATTACAGTACCCCTTTTTGGAAGAGAAAGAAAGATAGGGTTTGTAAAAATGGATTTTCCCAGGGGCAGGAATATAGGTGAAGGGGAGATAAAATTTCTTGAGGCGTTTGCCATCCAGGTTTCTATAGGCATGGATAACGCAAGTTTATTTACTGCGGTTAAAGATTCTTATATAAATTCCATAAGCTCTCTTGTTAATTCTCTTGAAGCAAAAGACCCTTATACAAAGGGGCATTCGGAACAGGTTGCCTATTATGCTGTGCTTGCGGGCAAGCAGATGGGACTGGATTCAAAAGATTTGGAGATTCTCCAGAATGCGGCCTATCTGCATGACCTTGGAAAACTCGGCATAAAAGATGCGGTGCTCCTTAAACCCGGTCCTCTCGAGAAAGATGAAATAGAGCTTATCAGGAAACATCCTGAAATAACTGTCAGGATACTTGAACCTCTCGGAATGAGGAAGGAAGAGCTTGATGCCTGCTACTATCATCATGAAAGGATAGACGGCAGCGGATATCCACTTGGAGCTAAAGGCGATGCAATTCCTTTGCTTGCAAAGATTCTATCAGTTGCAGATTCATACAGCGCCATGATTTCTGTCAGGCCTTACAGGAAAAGCTTGACGGCAATGCAGGCAGTTGACGAATTGAAGAAATGGTCAGGTTTGCAGTTTGATGCCGATGTCGTAAATTCTTTTGTTAAGATGCTTGATGAACAGGGGACAATCTGACAAGTCAGTATTTGAACTTAAAACAAATTGAAGTGAATTTGGGGGAGAAAAACAAAATGATATTGAGATTTCTAAAGTTTTTTTCAAATGACCTGGGTATTGATTTGGGAACGGCCAATACTTGTGTATATGTCAACGGCAAGGGAGTCGTTCTCATGGAACCATCCATTGTTGCAATAAATACCACTACCAAAGAGGTGGTTGCTACAGGCGTCGAGGCAAAGAGAATGCTTGGAAAAACTCCCTCCAATATCGTTGCCATGAAACCCATGAAAGACGGCGTTATAGCTGATTTCGAGGCATGTGAATCTATGCTAAGGCATTTTATCAAGAAGGTTATAACTACCAAGCACAAGTTTGTAATGGCTCCGAAAATCATTATTTCCGTTCCTTCGGGAATTACAAGCGTCGAAAGAAGGGCCGTGAGGGAAACGGCTTTGAAGGCGGGTGCGAGGATGGTAAAACTGGTTGAAGAACCAATGGCTGCGGCAGTGGGAGTCGGACTGCCCGTGGCTGAACCATGCGGAAGTTTTATCCTTGACATAGGAGGGGGAACAACGGAAATGGCTGTCATTTCTCTTGGCGGGATAGTATTGCCCAAGAGTCTCAGAATAGCCGGCAATGAGATGGATGACGCAATTGTTGAATACCTTAAGAAGAAGTATAACCTGCTCATCGGGGAAAAAACTGCGGAGGATATCAAAATCAACATAGGTTCAGCTTTCCCTCTTGAAGAAGAACTTACAATGGATGTTAACGGCAGAAGCCTTGTTGAGGGACTGCCAAAAATGGTGAAGATACGTTCTGAAGAAATAAGGGAAGCGCTGAAAGACACCCTTTCCATGATAGTAAGTTCCGTGCGTGATGTTCTTGAAGAGACTCCTCCGGAATTGTCGAGTGACCTGATAGAAAATGGCCTTACCATTGCAGGTGGAGGTGCTCTGCTGAGGGGAATAGACAAGCTTATTTCCCAGGAGACAAAACTGCCTGTTTTTGTTGCCCAGGAACCCCTTACCGCAGTCGTAAGAGGAACGGGCAAGATGCTCGAAGAATTCAAGTATTTCAAACAGTTCCCAAACGATTGATATGGGGATTGAGACAGGAATTCGGAAACTGCAATCCAGAATGAGAAATCCTGAAAGCAGGAATAAAAATACGTTTTCAAAATAAGATTTTTCCATTAAATTTTAAACCTTGCAATACCCGGTTCAGAGAATAACATGATATGGTTTTTTAGAAGAGAAATTATATTTGTCATGGGCATATTATTTTCCCTGTTTATAATGGGAAAGAGCAAGCATGTAAATGTTAAATCAACCGAAAATGCAAACAAAGTCGAAGAAAAATTGAATTACGAGGAGTTGGTTGCCGAAAATATAAGATTGAGAAATATTCTCGGAATCAAAGAAAAAGAGAGTTATTTTTCGCGTTTTGCAGTAGGGAATGTTCTTTCCCTGCGTCCTCACGTTTTTCCCGTTGAGATTGTTATAAGCAAGGGTGCGGCTCAAGGTATCAGGGAAGGCATGTCTGTTGTTTCCATGGATTTATCCCTTGTGGGAAGAGTTTCAGAGGTGCAAAAAAATACTTCGAAAGTCGTTACAGTGTTTAATACCATGTCCAGGGTAAGCGTAATAGTTGATTCCACAAATGAAGTGGGAATAATGGAAGGAGGCAGTGTGCCTTACTGTCTTCTGAAGTATATCAGCCGCGAAAGCAAAATCAAGAAGGGAGACAGTGTTCAGACTTCGGGTTACAGCGATTTTCATCCCAAAGGAATCAAGGTGGGAGAAATAGTTGAAGTTGTGAAAGCGCAGGATTCTCTCTTTTTCGATATACATATAAAGCCTTACAGCTGTGTATCGCAAATGGAAGAGGTACTTATCGGTGAATAAGAGTTTTTTAATAAAGATAGTGGAACAATTGCTTATCATAAGCAGCCTGCAGTTGCTTTTTTCCGTATATTTCAAGTCTGCTGTCATACCTTCTTTTTTTCTTATATGGCTGTTTATTCTGACGTGGGACGGTAATACAGAGGTAGCTCTCATGCTCTCTTTCATAACGGGAATCATCTATGATATCATATCACGGGGTGCATTGGGTACTACAAGCATCCGTTTTCTTGCAATTGTTTACATAACAGGTTTTCTACGGATAAAAGGTACTGCGGGCAGGTTTATATGTGCGGCGTTTTTCAGCCTTATCTTTTTCCTCTCATTCCTGTTTGAACCAGGAAAAGGATTCCTGTGGGATACCTGGCCGCTGATAAAATACTCGGGTATTTTTGTCATTTACAACGGGTTAATGCTTATTCTGCTTGAATTATCAATAAGAAGATACAGATGGAAGTGGAAAAAAGACTATTTGGGAATATCATAAAAGCAGCTATCTTGATAATTATCCTGAGGTGTTTCTACCTGCAGGTTGTCAGGGCAGGATATTATCATATGCTTTCTTTGAAAAATTGCATAAGGACAGTGGAAACCGGTACTCCGAGAGGATTTATTTACGACAGGAACAAAAGAGTCCTTGCAAGAGATACTCCTTCCCTTCAGTTAGTTTTCATACCTTATGATATAGAAGATGCCGAGCATGAAGCCTCTATATTGTCAAGAATTGTAAATCTTGACAGAAACACAACTTTAAAGAAATTTACGGCAAAATATTCAAATCCTTTCAACAGGATTATCCTGAAAAAAAAGCTTACCACAGAAGAAGTCTCCCTTATAGAAGAAAATGCCTCCAGGCTTCGGGGCATATTCGTGCAGGAAGGAATAATAAGGGAATATCCACTCGGCAAAAAAACTGCCCACATGCTCGGTTATACGGGAGAGATAAGCGAGGAACAGCTTAGCTCTTACAAGGAAAGGGGATATAAATCGGGCGATGTAATAGGACAGGATGGAATCGAAAAAATATATGACGGGTATATACGCGGAACACCAGGGGGAATACAGGTCGAGGTCGATGCCAGAGGCTATCACCGCAAAATCTTGGGCAAAAGGCAGTCCATACCCGGCAGCGACCTGATTTTGACCGTTGACCAGACTATACAGGAAATAGCCGAGGAAGAACTTGGCAGCAGGCATGGAAGTATTGTTATTATGGACCCGAGAAACGGACAGGTCCTTGCCCTTGTAAGCAAGCCGGCTTTTGATACGGATAATCTGAAGGATTATTTTTCAAAAAGCGGACATCCTTTTTTGAACCGCGCCATTAAGGGGCAATACTCCCCGGGTTCTGTTTTCAAGATTATTACAGCCATATCGGCTCTTGAAACAGGCAATATTGCGGAATATGACAGGGTTGAATGTACAGGTTCAATACATGTTGCAGACAGGGAATTCAACTGCTGGAAAGAAGACGGACACGGGTGGGTAGATATAAATTTTGCACTGCCTTTTTCATGCAATGTCTTTTTCGGAACCATAGGAATGAGAACCGGCGTGAGCAAAATGGTAGAATTTGCAAAGATGTTCGAGCTCGGCAAACCGACAGGGATTGACCTTCCCGGAGAAAAGGCAGGTTCCCTGCCCGACAGGTCAACGACCGATTCCCTGAACCTTTCCATTGGACAGGGTCCTATTCTTGTCACTCCCATCCAGCTTGCTTCTCTGATATCCACTGTTGCCAACGGCGGAAATATATGGAAACCCTACATCGTGAAAGAGATAATTTCTTCCCAGGGTAAAACAATAAAGGCATTTTCTCCTTCTATCAGAACCACAGTCTTTGTGAGTTCAGAAACAATGGATATAGTAAAAAAAGGTTTGAAAAATGTGATGGTTTTCGGTACGGGGGCAAGCAGCAGGGTGGAAGGCGTGGAAATTGCCGGAAAGACAGGAACTGTCCAGCGCGGCCGGAGCGAGCTGGAACTTGGCACCCACGGCTTTTTTGTCTGCTATGCTCCTGCCGACGACCCCAAAATGGCAGTTGTTGTTTTTCTTGACAGGGCTTCGGGGCCTGCAGCAACAAATATAGCCGGAAGGATAATAAGAAAGGTTTTAATTCAGGAGGAGGAAGAACCTTCTGAAATACC
>DAOQVZ010000066.1:0-12766 GCA_035341815.1 bacterium | reverse complement strand
CTATGCCGTTATGAGTGGTCTTTACGAAATGTCCCGCCCCGTTCGGGCCGATATATGTCACGCAGGGAGCCCCGTCATTTGCCTTTGCGGAAATATCGGTAAATATTTTTTCCACAAGCTTATAGGCCTCCTTCTGCCCTCCCGGCATTATGGCAGGCCCTTTAAGAGCACCTTCTTCACCGCCGGATACTCCTGTTCCTATAAAAAGAATGCCTTTGCCGCTGAGCTCGTTATTCCTTCTTATGGTATCCTTGAAAAAAGAGTTGCCTCCGTCTATTATAAGGTCTCCCTTGTCGAGAAGAAGCAGAAGCTTTTCTATGAAACCGTCCACAGGAGCTCCCTCTTTTACCATCAGCATTATCTTTCTCGGGGAAGCCAGTGAAGCGACAAAATCTTTCAACTCATAGGAAGGAATAAAATTTTTGCCTTTTGCAGGACCTTCGACAAAATTTCTTGTTTTCTGTTCAGTCCTGTTGAAAACGGCAACAGTATATCCCCTGCTCTCCATGTTCAGTGCAAGATTTTTGCCCATCACTTCCATTCCTATAACACCTATATCAGCTTTTTTCATGCTAAAACCCTCCCTCTTCAATAGTTAAAACATTGTACTTGTATTTTTTTTATGGGATATGCTTTGCGGTTGTTAAACAGCTTATATTTTACTCATTTATAGAAATTATACAAATTTTGCAGGATTTTCATATTTCATCTGCCCCGTTTACGGACTTGCATACGAACGCAGATTCCTGAAAACCCTTTGGCCTGTAATATTTACTGTTCAGGACATCAATTACCTTTTCCGTCTCATCCTTCTCAACCAGGATGAGTACGCTACCCCCAAGTCCGGCACCGGTAAGCTTTGCCCCTTTAACTCCCTTTATATCCCTGGCAATATCGACAATAAGGTCAAGTTCTTCAATACTGCAGCCGTAAGCTCCCGGCTGGAGATACAAACTGCCATTTTTTCTCTTTGAATGAATACCACTCTTTAAATCTTCCTTAAGGCTTTTAAGGTATTCATCGCTTACAGTATAATTCCATTTTCCTGTTTTTCCATCTGGCGTATGGCTTGAAACCCTGTCTCCGTCGTGGGAGATAAACATAAGCCTTCCGAAATTATCAATGTCTCCCTTGTGGAGGAATTCCGAACATATTCTTGAGCGTTCGCATTCGCTTATTCCGTAAAGAACCGCATCCCTCAACCTGTAACCGCCCTCAGGTTCGGAATGCGACTCAAAGAGAAAACTCATGTCCTCTCCCGGCAGGAACTCTTTAATGCCTTTTCTTGAAACGGTTTCAGGAAGGGACAGAAGAATTTCATAAACGATGTCTTCGCTGCCGAGGTTCTGCGGATTGATATCCCTGAGATACTGCAGCTTTTCGGCAATTTCCGGAAAATTCTTTTTTATGATGCGCAGGCCCAAATCGTATGCTGCAATTCTTTCGTTGAACATGTTTTTTGCACCTGCAGTCTTTTTCGCCTTTATCATTGAATTGCAGGAAATTATCCTGTAATTTTCAGGAAATGGCAGGTATTCACACGTAAGAGGGAAAAATCTCATGTGGGCAATCTGGTTTTCCCTGCCGAACAACATTGCCGCATGGTCGCCGCTTCCGCCTCTTGTTCCCACATACCATTCAGCTTCACCGCTCATGAGGGCCAGGGAACCCTTTTCTATTCCAAGACTGTTGATATTGCAGAACGCCATTGCAGTCGCTACAACGACAGCTGATGAGGAACTGAGCCCTGAACCGACCGGTATCTCGCCGTAAAAGGCAAGATTCATTCCTGAAAGTGGTTTGTCATACCTGTTCTGAATGTATAAAATCGGGGCCTTTATGTAATTGACCCATTCTCCCTGGACTATTTTTGCCTTTCTTATAAATTCTATCCATTCGGTTCCCGCGCACGCCATCTCACTTTCAAGAGAAAATTGGCCGCATTCATATTGTTTGTCGAGGTTGCAATACCTTATCTGCCTGTCTTTTCTCTTTCCTGCAACACAAAGAAGCTCCTTGTCTATCGTGAGATAGTTCACGTACCCGCCGCGGTGCTCCACATGTGTTCCGAGCAGGTTTATGCGTGCAGGTATTCTGAAAACATTTACATCGGTATCCCCGAATCTGGATATGTAAAATTTCAAAAGCTCATCGAGCTTTCTGATGGATTTACCTGACAAAGCATTTTTTTCCGATGCTTTCATTTATCCCCTAAAAAAGCGCTTAATCCGCCATTCAAAACATTATGCCCTGCTGCAGTATTTTTTTAGCAGTTCGTATAATTTTATTTCTCCAAAAAACGGTAATCAGGATGTATGTAAGAAACAAACTTTTTTGTTTCTCCCGCCATAATCCAGAGATAATATATCTGGTGCCCGGGTGCAACCGATATTGGATGATATCCACTGGGAATGGTTACAATCTCGCTGTTTTTCACCACGAAAATATTGTCTTCAGAATCACTGAAAACCCGGATAGTACCGAACCCCGTTCTTGGATTAATTTTGAAATAGTAAATTTCTTCCATGGCAACTTCTTCAGGGAGATTGTCGGTATCGTGCTTGTGTGGAGGATAACTCACCCAGTTGCCTGGGTCACTTATGGTTTCGCCCAGAATAAGTTTTTCTGAAGGGAAATTTTCGTTGACAATTTCCGTAACGCTTCTTAAATACCCATCCTGTCCTTTCCTTGAAAATAGCATATCCTTAGGTTCAATCAGCTTGGGCTTACCCGTTCCCCTTGCCTGGCAGCCGGCTATGCAAATTTCACTATCTTCGGAAAACTCAATAAAATATTCCGTATAGGGAGGCAGGTATATTGCCGAAGGAGGCTCTGAAAAAACATTTTTTCTCATCATTTCTGCCAGAAGATTATTCCCGAGAAAGAATTTCACGTTTCCTTCAGTGAGCACAAAAACAGATTCTTCCCCATTTGTAGTTCCTTTATAATTGAGGTTTTTCTTGTTCCTGATTACCGAAAAATTCATTTTTTTAATGTCTGAATTTTCGGGGCTTATTATCCTCTGATATCCTTCAAAACTGTTCACCTTATATTTCTTTGCCATTTACAAACACCGCCTTTCAGTATATTTTATATTGCCCTTCTTCAAGTAAAAGATTTTCCTTAATAAGAATTTTCCTGTTTCTGACAAGATTTTCGAGATAGTGCGTTTCATTGATAAAACCATACATATGCCTCGAAACTTCAACGTTAATCTTCCTTTGAGGACTCTTCATCAGAAGCAATGCTATGCCATTTTTTAAAGTCAGGGCGTCAAGATATGTATTTTTCACAGCTCCGCTGCCTTTGCAATTCGGGCATTTGTCCAGGAAAATCTCTGAAAGCCTGAATTCCGTCTTCTCCCTGCTCATTTCAACAAGGCCCAGCCTTGATATTGCAAGAATGTTTATCTGCGCCTTGTCAATCTCAAGATTGGCATTAAACTCGTTGAAAACTTTTCTGCGCTGTCTTTCCTGGCGCATGTCAATAAAATCTATTATTATAAGTCCGGAAAGGTTCCTGAGCCTTATCTGTCTCGGAATTTCTCTGGCCGCCTCAATATTGGTGTTGAAAATTGTCGCCCTGTAACTGTTCTTGTCACTGCTGCCTGTATTGACATCTATGGCATTCAATGTTTCTCCTTCTTCAACCAGAAGATACCCGCCCGACGGAAGGAACACTTTGTGTGAAAGCGCATTTTCTATCTTTTTTTCTATACCGTATTTGATAAAAAGAGGTGCATTTTCGTTGTGAAATTTTACTTTTCCATGCAATTCCGGAACAAAAATGCTCACATATCTTCTCACTTCTTTATAAATCCTTGGGTCATCAACAAGTATTTCATGATAATCCCTTGTAGTAAAATCCCTTATAATCTTGGCGTAAATTGGAAGGTCTTCCCACAGGATTGACGGCGCCTTTTTCACTTTGGCATATCTCTTTATCTTGCTCCATGAATTCAACAGAATCTTCACTTCCCTCAAGAGAAATTTTTCATTCTGCCCTTCCGCAGCCGTCCTTATTATGAAGCCGGTATTATCTGTTATTTTTTTTGACACGATTGTCATAAGCCTTTCTCTTTCTGCCTTATCCGTTATTTTTTTGGATATCGTCCTGAGAGAAGATTGAGGCAGTACAACAATAAACCTTCCTGGAATGGAAATCTGGGTAGTCAGTTTCATTCCCTTTTCTTCAGTCATGGGTTTCGAAATCTGAACAATTATTTCATCACCAACGCTGTGTTTACGGGGGGCGGGTTCTTTGACATTGCTGTCAACTTCCCCTTCCGCATACAGGCATTCCTCTTTTTCAAATGGAAGGAATCCATTTCTCGGCCCTCCTATGTTTATAAAAGCCGCATTGAGGCCGTGAATGATTTTTTCTATCCTTCCCTTGTATATATTGCCGACTCCCGAAAAAAGGTCAGGCCTGCTTATGAAAAGGTATTCAATTTTGTCCTCTGACATTATCGCAACTCTTTTCATTAATATTTCGTTATTTATCAATATTCTGTAATTGTCTTTCATTTTAGTGTTTTTGTAATGTAATTTCTCTCTTAATGTCCTTAATTCTGCCTTCAAGAAACATGGATATCATGGCTTTATGGCTGAAGTTATTAACCTTTACCCGGATTATGGTTTTCGTTGAGCCGCTTTCAACAATTTCTCCCCATCCTCTTAAAATATCATTTTCAACACCGTCATGTATTATCTCATACAGGGCGAAAATATCCGAATGCTTCATCGGGACGGAACCATCCGGTATCAGGAAAGCTTCCTTAATGCAAATTCCTTCTGGAAGAAAATTGTTAATTGTTTCAATAAAAATGTTGCTGTCCAATTTCTCTGTTGCATAGAAATCAAAATATTCGTTGGTTCCCGAAACATTGACAGGCAGAGGAGGTCCGAAACTCATTTTAGGATGGGGAGAAAATCCTTCGGTAAATTTCAGAGGAGCCCCGAACCTTCTCAATCCTCTCTCTATCAATTTCTGAAGATTCCTGTTGGAGATGAACCTCGCAACCCCCGATTTCTCATAAAAACACCTGATTTTGTATAAATACATTTTGTGGCAGGATTATTTTCCTGTTTCCTCCTGCTTTATATATATCTCTTCAATATTGTGCAAAGCCCCGCCGTATACGCTGGGCTTCAGGTTACCGAATTTATTTCTTACGGCAATCATCGACATCGGACCTGCCGTGTATATTAAAGGAAGTTCACTGTTAACCAGCCGCTGCCACTCGTCATACAATTTCTTTCTCCTGTTTTCGTCCAGAAGCTTGGCTCCCTCTTCAAAAATCCTGTCGACCTTTTTTTCCCAATCGGTTTTAATTTCTGATGACTGGTTCCATACATGCAACTGTCCGCCGCTATGCCAGACATTCTTACCATTGTGGGGCTCTATGCCACCTGTAAGTCCTATTATAACAGATTCCCAATCTTTTGTAACACTTATTCTTGTAACAAGGGTATTGAACTCCACAGGCAGAAGGTTTATTTTCATGCCTGTTTTCTTAAGGTCGTCCTGGATAATGCTCGCAATCTGTATTCTCTCGAAATTATTGCTGTTTGTAAGTATTGTAAACTCAACCGGGTTGCCTTGCCGGTCAAACAGCATGTTATCTTTCATGTAAAATCCTTCCTGCATGAGAAGCTCCATGGACTTTTCAATATCATACTCGTACCTTGTTATGTCAGGATTGTTGAAAAAACCGCACGATTCGTTCATCGGGCCGTCCTGTGGACTGGCAAATCCGCCGTAGACGTTCCTTATAATCGATTCCTTGTCAATGGCATATGCCACGGCCTTCCTGAAATTCCTGTTTTGAAACCATTCCTTCTTATATCCGGCAACGGGAGATGCAGGATTTTGGTTGAAAGTAATAAACTCGGACCCGAGCGACGGGCCGAGTTCGTATATCCTGAAATTATTCTTCTTTTCAAATGGTTTTAACAGCGGGTAGTCCTGCCCTCTCACAGAAATCAAATCTATCTCTCCAGTCTTGAATTTCAAAAGGGCCATATTTGTATCGGCTATAATGAAAAAAACTATCCTTTCTATGAAAGGCAGTTTTTCCTGGCCCTTCTCATCGACTTTCCAGTAGACGGGATTTTTATCCAGTATAACCCATTCAGCCGGCCTGTATTCTTTCAGGATAAAAGGTCCCGTTCCAACTATATTTCCCGGTTTTTCATTTACACCCCAGCAGCTTCCAAATATACCTTTGTCCACTTTTCCTGCAAGCTTGTGTTCCGGCAGTATTTCGTGCCCCATAAGCCGGAGAAAAGGCGCAAACCTCTCAGGCAATTCAAATTCAACTGTATACCTGTCAACCATCGTAACCCTGATAGGTTTGCCCTCTATAGATAAGACATCCCTGCTGCTGGTTGATATCTCAGGATTGTAGACAAGCCTGTTGAAAGTAAAAACTACATCCTTTGCGGTAAAATCTTCACCGTCGTGCCATTTCACATCTTCCCTTAAGAAAAACCGCCATATTTTCCCTGTCTTGTCAGTTTCCCATTCCCTGGCAAGGCACGGCTTAACTTCAAGCGTAACACCGTCTGTCTGAGTAAGCCCTTCAAAAATGTATCCTGTTATTGAAGTCGTGCTTGTTTCTTTAGCTATTATCGGATTGAATGATTTAGGGTCTCCTGAAGAAGATAAAACAAGCGTATTATCCTGAAGCATATGCCCTTCCTTTCTTACCGAACATCCCGCAACAAAAAAGAGAACATATGCAGCAAATATACAAAGAGACTTTTTCTTCATAATAATTTTTCAAGTTCAGAAAGAAGTTCTTCCATGCTTGAATGCCTCAATCCGCAACTATAGCTTGTCGCCCTTCTGATGATACCTTTCAATATCTCCGGGACAGGAAGGTCTTCACAAAGGATATCCTGCCTGCCTGTCTTTTTACGGTAGCTCCTGACATCAAGCCTCTTGAAATAATCCTCGCTGTTTTTCTCCGGCTGACCATCTATCAGGAGTTTTGCCGTTAGCACTTCGTCCATGGTAACGCCGAAGCTGTATATATCCGAACAGAAATCTGCATTTCCTTCAGTCTGTTCTGGTGCAATGTAAGAAATAATGCCGAATTTCGTCACAGTTCCGCTTTTGGGAAATATATCCTTGTGCCATATCCTCTTGGGAAGCTTGGCTATCCCAAAATCAGTAATTTTGACCGTTTTGTAATCCTCGGAAACAAGGATATTGTCAGGCTTCACATCCTTGTGGACTATATCGTTCTTATGTATGTAAGCCAGCCCTTTCCCCGCCTCATAACAGATATGCAGCAGTATTTCCAAAGGCAGCTTTTCTCTTTTGTAAAGCGCTTCTTTGAAATTTGAACCGTTTACATATTCCATTATAATTGCATACTGGTTGTTGTACCTGCCGAAATTATGCACCTTGACGACATTCGGGTGGTTAAGGGACATCGATATTTCAGCTTCTCTTTCAAACTGGCTTATAAGCTTCCTTGTTTCAGAAGGATTATCCTTCAGGGAAAGCAGCTTTATTGCAACCATCTGTCCGTAAGGAGCTTTTGCCATAAAAGAATGAGCCTTGTATACCTTTGTATACATTCCGCCGCCGATTAAATCCTGCAATTTATATCCGCCGAAATCTCTTATTCTCATTTAAATTTCCGGTTTATCCAGGGAAATTATTTCCATGTCGTCAATGCTTTTTATTTCTTTTCCCAGGTCACACTTGGCTATCTTCCTCTCTCCCTTTCTTTCGCTCATGTATGCCGCAGCCGTAAAAAGAGTCAGGCACCTGTTGTTGAACATCTTTTCAGGGGCGCGCGGGTCATGCCCTCTTACTAAAACGTTCATTTCAAGCTTTTCCATTACCTTTTCAAAATATTTTTTCCCAAACTTGGGCCTGCCAAGAAAAACCCCAAGCTTATCCCCTTCCTTTTCTTTAAAATCGCCCCATATTATGCTTGTCCAATTTTCATCGCCTTCTTCAATCATGTTTATATCATCTACCTGCTCTATGTCCGGCAAAGCCCCGTGCAGCGCCAGAAAACCGTTTCCAACTGCAACAAGCGGCAATGCCCTGAGTTTCACATTATACATATCGCATTCTTCCAGGCTTATTGAATCCCAGAAATCGGAAGGGCTGCACTTTCTTACACTGTCCATTTCATGGTTGCCTGCCAGAAGAATTACATTCTTGTTCTTTTCGGATACATGGAGCAGAAAATCAAGATTCTTTCTGGAATCTTTGCCGCGGTCCACGTAATCTCCAAGCATGACAATGAAATAATCCTTTTTGCCTGCGAAATTATTTATTATTATTCTTGAAGCTTCGTAGTCGCCGTGCGTATCTCCAATAAATACGGCATACCCCCTGTCAGGAAGCTTGATATATTTTCCCATATTTGAAATATGTGCCGTTATTTCATTCTGCAGGAACCACGGGAGCGGTCAAAGGCGGAGGTGCCGGCTCTTTCATTGCTTCTTCCTGAACAATGCTTCTGGTAGTCAGTCTGCCAGGAATAGTTGCCAGCACAATCGAATTTATTATAAAAAGAATAGCAAGAATTGTCGTTATTCTGTTTAATATGGCAGACGTTTCCGCTCCGAAAACAGTCTCCATGCCTCCTCCGCCGAATATATTCGAGAGAGAGGAACCTTTTCCTGACTGAAGTAATACGACTCCTATAAGAAACAGCGAAACAACCACGTGGAATATAAGCAAAAATGTGTACATTTTAAATCCTCCTTGGTATAACCCGGATTTTCATTTGCAAAAAAGACTCCAAATCAGCGAAAAAATCCCGGCTATCTGTAATCTGTTATCCTTAAAAATGAATCGGACTTTAAGCTTGCTCCTCCGACAAGAACTCCGTCAATATTATTCTGGTGCATTAGCAGGTCTATGTTGTCAGGTTTTACGCTTCCCCCGTAAAGTATCCGGATATCGCCGCCTGCTTTTTTGCCGAAAAGGTCTTCTATCAACTTTCTTATAAAAAGATGCACTTCCTCGGCCTGTTCGGGAGTTGCTGTTAAACCTGTACCTATTGCCCAAACGGGCTCATAGGCGATAACAAGTTTTTCGGTTTCCTTGAAACCTGCAAGGCTTTCTTCCAACTGCCCCCGAATAATGTTAAAAGTGGAGCCTTTTTCCCTGTCTTCAAGTTTTTCCCCGACACAAAGAATGGGAATCAATCCATACATGGCAGATAATTTAATCTTGCCGTTTATGTCCGAATCAGTTTCTTTAAAAACATTCCTTCTTTCGGAGTGGCCGCAAATCACGTATTCAACACCTGTGTTTTTGAGCATTTCGGGTGAAATTTCTCCCGTGTAAGCTCCTTCCTTTTCAGAATAGACGTTCTGCGCTCCGAGTTTTATAGAAGTATTTTGCAAAATCTCCCTGGCCGGATAAAGAGAAATGAAAGGAGGACATACAAGCACTTCCCTGTCATTGTAGTCTTTTAAATTTGCTGCCAATTCCTTTAAAAATTCAATAGATTCTGCAGGAGTTTTGTACATTTTCCAATTTCCTGCGACCAATTTCCTTTTCATTTTTTCCCCTGTTCTTCCTTATAATGCATTATTTTTTGAGAACCTCTATGCCGGGCAGAGCGCCTTTTTCAAGAAATTCGAGAGACGCTCCTCCGCCGGTGCAAATATGTGATACTTTATCAGATACACCCGCCTTATTGACTGCAGCAACAGAGTCTCCCCCTCCGATAACGGAAAAAACATCCGCGGCCGCAATAGCTTTTGCAATTGCCATTGTTCCTGCTGCAAAAGGCTCTATCTCGAATATTCCCATCGGCCCGTTCCAGAATATGGTTTTGGCCCTGTTTATGCAGTCAGTATATTCCTCTATGGCTTCAGGTCCGATATCCACGCCTATCCAGTTCTTGGGCACGGTTCCCCTGTCGGTAGCAAAGAAATGGGCATCGGCGGAAACACTGTCTGCTATAATATGGTCCAGAGGAGTGTGAAATTCCATGTGTTTCTTATTGACAGCTTTTATAATCTCCTTTGCGGCAGGCACGGCTTCAGGTTCAACCTTGCAGTCACCGATTTCCCAGTTTTTAGCCTTGATAAAGGTGTAAGCCATTACACCGCCCGTGATAATTGTATCGACCTTGTCAAGAAGATTTTTAATCATGCCTATTTTATCAAGAATTTTAGCTCCACCAAGTATCAACAGGAAAGGTTTTTCAGGATTCTCCATCAATTTTGTCAGAGCTTTTGTCTCTTTTTGTATCAGATAACCGCATGCGACAGATTCCGTATATTTCGTTATCTGGTATATGGAGGCATGCTTCCTGTGACAAGTACCGAAAGCATCATTTACATAACAGTCGGCAAGTGAAGCAAGCTGATTTGCAAATTTTTCTTCTCCTTCCTCTTCTTCCTTATGAAAACGGAGGTTTTCCAGGAGTAGCACCTCTCCTTCTTTTAGTTCTGCAGCCATTTTTTCAGCTTCTGTGCCTATGCAATCGGACACGAATTTAATTTCCTTGCCAAGCATGGCTGACAGTTTATCCCTTACAGGTTTCAGGCTCATTTCAGGTACCACCTTTCCCTTGGGCCTTCCGAGATGGGACGCAACAACAAGAGATGCTCCTTTGCCAAGCAGGTAGTTAATTGTGGGCAGGGCGGCTTTTATTCTTGTGTCGTCAGTTATCTCCCCGTTATTTATTGGAACATTGAAATCTACCCTGAGAAAAACACGCTTGCCTTTGTAAACCTTATTTTCTATTGTCTGCAATTCCATAAATTCTCCTGTTTAGGAATAAATAAAATCAATTTCCGGATAAAACATTTTTTGCATTTTTCAATGAAGATAATTATCCTTTGTTCTCCATGTATTTAAGAAGGTCAACCACCCTGCAGCTGTATGCCCATTCATTATCGTACCAGGCAACAACCTTTACCATAGTTCCTTCAACGGCATAGGTTGAAAGGGCATCAACAACAGCAGAGTTAGGGTTCTTTGTAAAATCCTTTGAAACAAGGGGTTCGTCACAGTATGCCAGAATGCCTTTAAGACTGGCTTCGGCCGCTTTTCTGAAAGCCTGGTTGACAATTTCCACGTCGGCAGGCTTTTCAAGCTCAGCTACAAGGTCGACAACCGAAACAGTGGGAGTGGGAACCCTCATGGAAAACCCGTTCATCTTACCGTTCAAACTCGGGATAACCTTTCCTATCGCTTTTGCCGCGCCGGTAGTAGTGGGAATCATTGATATGGCCGCTGCCCTCGCCCTTCTCAAATCCTTGTGGGGCAGGTCCATTATTCTCTGGTCGTTGGTATATGAATGGATAGTCGTCATCAGTCCTCTTTTAACTCCGAAATTGTCTACAAGAACCTTTGCAACAGGGGCAAGACAATTGGTCGTACATGAAGCGTTGGAAATAATATTATGCTTTGCAGGGTTATAATCCTTTTCATTTACGCCCAGAACAACCGTCACATCTTCACCTTTTGCGGGTGCGGAAATCAGAACTTTTTTTGCCCCTGCGGTTATATGAGCAGAAGCCTTTTCGGCTTCGGTAAAAAGTCCGGTGGATTCAACAACAATGTCAACTCCAAGACTCTTCCAGGGCAGATTCCTGGGGTCTTTTTCAGAATAAACCTTATACTCCCTGCCGTCTACTACGATAGCTCCTTCTTTTCCTTCCACCTTTCCGGGATATACTCCGTAGTTGGAATCATACTTGAATAAATGTGCAAGCGTTTTGGAATCCGCTATGTCATTAAATGCAACAAACTCAAGCTCCGGAAATTTCTTTTCAAGAGCCGCCCTCAAAACAAGCCTTCCTATTCTTCCAAAACCATTAACTCCCACCTTAACCATAATATCCTCCTTATCAGCTTAAGTACATAACCATAAAAAAAATCTGTTTTATAAACTAAACGACTACTTAAAAGCAAAGCTATTACGGGCATGGCCCGTGGCTTTAATCCTTCGCTAAAGTATACCCTCCGAAGCTTTTGCATTGGAGGGCTACAGACTGACACGTCTGCGAAATAATTGAAAATTGTTATTAATTATACATCATATTTGCAGATTCTGCAAATTTTGCAAATAAAAAAACTCACGCTTTCGCTATGGTAAGCACGATAACCTTTGCGGCCCCCGCAGACATGAGGACCTTTTTCGCCTCATTGGCGGTTGCACCCGTAGTATAAACATCATCCAGCAACAAAACTCTTTTTCCCTTTATCAGGTGCCTTTTTTTTACAGTAAAACTATTAAGGATATTCCGATTTCTCTCGTTTTTACCCATCATGGTCTGGGACTTTGTGTTTTCTGCTTTCACCAGCACGTTTAAAAGCGCTTTTTTATTCATTATCCTTCCAAGATGCACGGATACGACAGCCGACTGGTTAAAACCCCTCAAAAATTCTTTTCTCCAGTGCAAAGGTACAGGCACGATGAAATCGAATCCTTCCACCATATTTTCTTTAAGACAGGATGCCGCCATTTTCGCAAGTCTTTTCCCGTAATATTTTTTTCCGCTATATTTGAAATCGGATATGATTTTTTTTATCGGACCTTCGTATCTTAAAACATGGTACACATCTTTACCCGGCAGGTTTTCAATCAACAGGATATCCCTGAAACAATCTCTACAGAACCCGTAATAATTCAATTCTGCCTTTTTTTTACAGCCGAAACAGATATATGTTCTCTCCAATATGCCCGAAATTATCTTTTTAATAGACATATGCCTGTTAATATTTTACAATATTCCGCATGAGAGAGAAAATCAGGCACAATTATATA
>DAOQVZ010000065.1:8717-12828 GCA_035341815.1 bacterium | reverse complement strand
AGGGAAAATCAAGAACTCCTCACCATGAAAGAAATTCAAGGAGAGTTCGGAGCAAGGAGTTCGGGGTAAAGGAGGTGATAACAATGTGTAAGTGCTGCTGTGGAAGCGGTAAAAAAGAAGAAAAAATTTACGAGTGCAAGAAATGCGGCAAGACTTCAAAGGTGGAGAAATATTGCTGCGGCCAGATGATGAAGGAAAGAAAATAATGGTTAATCTGAAAATTGCAGGCTTGCTGGGAAGCCCGAGAAGAGGGGGAAACAGTGAAATTCTTCTTGACAGTTGCCTGGAATCGGCTGCAAAGCAGGGAGCCCTGATTGACAAGTTTGTCTTGAACAGCATGAAGTTTATTCCTTGCCAGGAATGCGCCGACATTAAAAGGGATGGAAGGTGCAAAATAAAAGACGATATGCAGAAAATATATCCCGTGATTGAACAGGCAGATGCCGTAATTGTGGCTTCCCCGATTTTTTTCGGCAGTGTTTCCGCACAGACCAAGATGATGATAGACAGGTTCCAGTGCCAGTGGCTGGCCATTAATTTTTTTAAAACGTACAGGAATATTAAGAAAAAAAAGGGTGTTTTTCTCTCTGTTCAGGGAGCTGACAGAAAGGATTTTTTCGACAATGCCAAGGCAATAGTTAAAAATTTCTTTGTTACGGTCGGGGCATCTTACAAATATGAGCTTTTATGTCCGCTTGTGGACGGAAAGGGAGATATCGCCAATTACCCAGAATGTATAAGCAGGGCGGAGGAGATAGGAAGCCTGCTTTTTGAACAAGCGGGGACGGGAAAATGAAAAACAGGATTATGGTTCTTTACTACAGCATGTACGGCAACACTTACAGGATGGCCCAATCTATCATTGAAGGGATAGAAAAAGAGGGGGGGGATGCCCTGTTGAGAACAGTGCCCGAACTTCTGCCTCCTGAAATTGTTGAGAGCGATGATAATATCAGGAAAGCCAAGGAACTGCAGAAAAACGTTGCTGTGGCAAAAATAGAAGAGCTTGAAGATATGGACGGCATAATAGTTGGCAGTCCCACCCGGTTCGGCAATATGTGCTCACAGCTCAGGAATTTTTTTGATTCAACCGGTTCCCTGTGGATAAAAGGGGCTCTCATAGGCAAACCTGCGGGTTTCTTCTGCTGCACAGCGACAATGCACGGAGGGCAGGAAACCACTTTGCTTTCCATGATGCTTACCCTTATACACCACGGAGCGATAATAGTCGGGGTTCCTTATTCTGTCGCGGAACTTACTGAAACGGAAAGAGGCGGCACTCCTTACGGGCCTACAGCTGTTGTGGGTCCCGATGCTTCAAAAGCTCCCACCCGGATGGACCTCAAAATAGCCGCAGAGCTCGGTAAAAGAGTTACCATAATTTCACGAAAGCTGAAAACAGGGAAATAAAAGGAGAATCTAATGGAACAGAAAAAGGTTCAAGTGTATGCGACATCGACCTGTCCATACTGCAAAATGGTAAAGTCTTTTCTTGACGAAAACAAGGTATCCTATGAAAATTTTGATGTGGGAACAGATATTGGAAAAAGAAATGAAATGATAGACAAGTCAGGCCAGATGGGAGTTCCTGTCATAGATATCGAAGGCAAGATAATAATAGGTTTTGACAAAGAAGCAATAAAAGAAACCCTTGGAATATAATGTATGAAACCATAATAGTCGGCGGAGGTCCTGCGGGAATAACTGCCGGTATCTACCTGGCAAGGAAAAAAGTTTCATTTGCCTTGATAACCATGGATATCGGCGGTCAGACTCTCGGAAGCGGAGGTATTGAAAATTATATAGGACACCAGTACATCACGGGCCCCGAGCTTGCAGAAAAATTCGCTTTGCACCTCAAGGAGTTCAATATAGACTTGAAAGAGGGGCATGAAGTAAAAGAAATTAAAAAGGATGGCAGTGCTTTTGTCGTCAGGTCAGACAAGGGGCAATACAGGGCAAAAACGGTCATCGTCTGCACGGGAAGAAAGCCTAAAAACCTGGATGTCCCCGGGGAAAAAGAATTTTACAACAGGGGCATCACTTATTGCGCTACCTGTGACGGCCCTTTGTTTGCCGGCAAAAAGGTTGCTGTTGTCGGAGGCGGCAATTCGGGTTTGGAAGTGGCCTTGCAGATGGTCCGTATTGCAGAAAAAGTATATGTTATTGAACTTAAAGAAAATCTGACCGGGGACAGGATACTTGCGGACAAGCTGAATGAAGCAGGCAATTTGGAAATAATAACTTCCGCTGCTGTTGCAAGGATTCACGGGGATAAATTTGTCAGTGGCGTTTCCCTTCGCAAAAGTGAAAAACAATTAGATATCCAGGTTGAAGGAGTTCTCGTCGAAATAGGTTCTATCCCCAATTCGCACGTGGTTGAAGGAATTGAAAAAAACGGGTTCGGAGAAATAATAATTAACTGCGGTACGGAGACTTCCATCCCCGGTCTTTTTGCGGCAGGAGACGTTACAAACGTCTTTAAGAAACAGATAATAATCGCCTGCGGGGAAGGGGCAAAGTCCGCCATTGCAGCGTCTGAATATCTTTATTTCAAAGGATAATGGAACATATAAAGAACCTTAACCCTGTTTTGCTGGCCTTGATGGCAACTCTTTTCACATGGTTTCTTACAGCTCTTGGGGCTTCATTAGTTTTTTTGAACAAAAAGCCTTCGAGAAAAGTTTTTGACTGCTCTCTCGGTTTTGCGGGAGGGGTCATGGTTGCTGCAAGTTTTTTCTCTCTTCTTCTGCCTGCCATTAACCTCGCAGAAGAAAGTTCCGTGCCTTCATGGTTCACTGTTGCGGCGGGTTTCGTGCTGGGGTGTATCTTCATATATATCCTTGACAGGGCTATTCCCCACCTCCATCCCAATATGCCATACGGGGAAAAGGAGGGTCCTCGGAGTGAACTTTCTCTATCTTTTCTCCTGGTTCTTGCCATTACCCTGCACAATATTCCGGAAGGTCTTGCCGTGGGCGTGGCTTTTGGGTCGCTCAAATTTCCAGCTTCAGGGGCCACCTTTGCCATGGCGACATCTCTTGCCCTGGGAATAGGACTGCAGAACCTGCCCGAGGGAATGGCAGTTTCGGTGCCTTTACAGGGCACTGGTATAAGCAGGCGCAAGGCATTCTGGTTCGGACAGCTTTCAGGAATGGTTGAACCTATAGCAGGTGTTGTGGGGGCTCTGGCAGTAGTTTTTTTCAAGCCGCTTTTGCCTTATGCCCTTGCTTTTGCAGCAGGAGCAATGATATATATAGTGGTTGAAGAAGTTATCCCTGAAACCCAGAGAGCCGGCAATACGGACCTTGCGACTCTGAGTTTCCTTACAGGTTTTGTGCTTATGATGATACTTGACGTGGCTTTAGGGTGAAAAAGAGCAAGTGTATCACTTATGAGATGAATCAATACTACAGGAGAAAAAATGGATAAAAAAATAGTTGAATTCGCGCTGGACTTTGAAAAGAAAGGTACGACAGTTTATCTTGAACTGGCTTCAAAGGTAAACAATCCTTTGAGCAAAAACCTTTTTTACACCCTTGCAAAACAGGAGATAGAACATGCCGAAAGAATAGAAAAATTCTCTGTTGGATTGCCATCAGAAAAAATTGCTGAATTCGTTACAGCTGGGCAAGTTGAAAAGGATATAAAGAAATTTTTCGAGGATATGAAAAATCTTTCTCTGCCGGACGAGAACAATCTGGACGTGTATAAAACCGCAATGGAGCTTGAAAAAAAAGGATACGACGCTTATAAGAAATTTTACGGTGAGTCGGATAATGAAGATGAGAGGAAACTGCTTGAATTCCTGCTTGCAGAAGAAAAGGGCCATCTTGATTCAATCGCAAACGTATATTCATACCTTTCGGGAACTTCTGACTGGCTTGAGAAGGAAGAGAGTAAGGTATGGAACTGGATGAACATTTAATACCGGCTTGCTTTCATCCTGAGAGCTTCGTTAGCATCGTCGCCGTCTTCTTCAACGTATAAACATACGTTTCATTGACGGCTTCTTGCTGTCTTGCTCTCAGGCGAAGTCAAACCGGTCTTTCAATGCTGGATGAACATTTAATACCGGCTTGCTTTCATCCTGAGAGCTTCGTTAGCATCG